>NZ_JANPGM010000685.1:0-2251 GCF_031423935.1 Chamaesiphon sp. VAR_69_metabat_338 | reverse complement strand
TTGCTCAAATTCGGCTGAACGAGTTGAAAACAACCTTTCAAGACCAAATTGAAATCGAACACCACTTTGTCTCCGTCTTCGGTACGGCTCGTGAAAAACTAGAAAACCGTTGGCGCGAGCGAGGCTGATTGGCAGGATATAGCAACCACGTTTTAGATGTCGCCAAAAAATTCGACCACATTACCGTTCATCCTGACATTTGGACGAAAGTTACACCACCTTCATCTACATCCTGTCACCTGTTTCTTCACGCGATTCAACTACTCGAAACTCAGGGTTTAGTAGATCGTTGGCGTAGCCTCTGCTTTGCAGAATCGGCACAGATCTTTGAAAAAGCAATCTGGGCATTTCGGGAGGCATTCTTTACCGAATTGGCAAATGTTGCCGATCGACAGGTGCAATTTGAAATCGCCGAAAAATTAGGATTGTCCGTCGCTGAAATTCAAGCTCAGATCGATAGTGGTGAGGCATACGCCAAACTTTCCAAAGATTTTGACTTGGTGAAAGAACATACAATTACGGTCAGCCCTACGCTGATTTTTAATGAAGGACGGCAGCGGCTAAATGGCAATGTCGGCTATCGAGTTATCGAAGCTAATATTCGCGAGTTACTGCACAATCCTCCAGAAGAACAATCCTGGTGCTAGGAGTACTAAAGCTATTTTATGAGGAAATTATGATGTTCAATAAATTAATTCAGGCTATCTATTATGACAGATCTAAAACTCGCCCAATTCGCTGGCTACTAGCTGTTTCAATCTGCCTTTTGTTGGTGATTTTTAGTCCCCAACCCGCCTTTGCTACTGTAACCCAAATTGAAGAAACTCCTGGACAGATGCTCTACCAGTCCCGCCAAAACCTGCGCGATCGCACCGGAAAATCTTGGCAGGTAGTCGCCTTCAAGCGTGTTCATCCCGACGGTAGTGAGATGGTTTCCCTGCGGCTGGTAGGCTTTCTGGGTGCGGTGGAATTAGACCACACTCAACCTCTAACCCTGACTACATCAATGGGGCAAACTTTGACCGCCAAAGATGTTACTAACGAAATTTCTCAGGGCACAACTGCGTTAGCTAACGTTGGTGAATATGACATTCAACCTGTGCTACCACAGTTGCAGTCTAAAATTTCCCTTCAGCTAACTTTACCGATGCTCACTGGCTCCGCAGTTGAGTTACAAATACCTTCCACTGCGATTCAAGAGTGGCAAACAATCGCAGATCGTTAAATTAATGAACGGTTGAGCAACTAAATCGAGAACCTTAATTCAGGAAAAATCATGATTTACACATCGTTGATTTACGTGTTTTTATTAGTTGGCCCCGCGTTGGCGAAGCCTCTCCTCTGGAGAATCGCCGCAATCGCATTTTTTCGATGACTTTCGACCCGTTGGCACTTGTTTTTGCTGAGTGTTTGCGTCTTCTATGGAATTTCGCCATTGCTCGTGACTTGGAGCGCATTTGGTTTGGCTAAACAATTCGGTTGTTCGGCGGAAGCTGTCCGCTTTCGTTGTCCCGATCCGGTTTGGCTGGGAGACGCTATTTCTGGGTTGGTAATGTCGCACTGGCTGGCGATTTTTGCTATTCCATCGGCGGTTGTAGGGGCGATCGGGCTGCTGCTTTCCTGGATTTTAAACCATCAGCAATCGCGAAACACAGCAGGCATTTCAGGGCAACCTCCGATTACTTTTTATCGAAGTCGTCGCCACAAAGTCATTGCAGGCGTGTGTTCAGCCCTCGCTCAACGCTGGCATCAGTCCCTGCCAGTGATACGGATTGTTGCGGTTGTGTTAGCGATCGTCATCCCTGGATTTATTTTTCTGTACCTGTGGTGTTGGTTAGCATTCCCCATTTCCGATGGAAAGGCTGTGCCAACGAGCCACAATCGCCACAACAACCTATAGAAGCACAATCATGAGTCTACGCCACGATTCTCCAAAGGAGACGCTCTGCGATCGTCAAATCTCTCGCTACCCAAAAACTACCTTTGCGGGACAGTTAGTTTGTCCCCATTGCCAAACGGCTTTTCCCGTCACTTGGCGGCGATATTGGGCTGCTCCGTGGGGCAATTATCGCTGCCCTGAATGTCGGCAGATCTCCCATGCCACAGCGAATGCTTGGTGGGTATCACTCATCGTCTTCGTCGCCATGTTAATGGTTGGAATCGTTGGTGCTTTGTTAGGGGCTTATGTCTTTCACAACGCATGGATGGGCGCATTCCTCATTTTCACGGGTTATTTCATTGGCTTCCCACT
>NZ_JANPGM010000684.1:0-7219 GCF_031423935.1 Chamaesiphon sp. VAR_69_metabat_338 | reverse complement strand
CTTTGAAAATATTTGGCAGCGCGCTGAGGATCTCGTTTAACAGATTTTGCACTGGTGCCAGCGGCCCTCTAAGATCGAGGACGTCGAGGATCAGTGGCAGGAAAAATAAGAAGACAAACCAGTACAGCGCATTGCCGAGTGTTTCGCTAGGCAAGACTTGATTTTCGCCAACTGCCATCCGTCGCGACATCGCGGGGACAATCGTGCCAGCAGTCCGAACGACGATCGCTTTGACGGCAGTTGCTACCAACCAAGCCACCGCAGCCAAGGCACCTGCCGAGAGCAGTTTTGGTACGAAGGCCAAGACTTGGTTCAGAACATTGTTGAGCGGTTGTGCGACTACTGTGAGGTTGAGCGCGTTGAGGAAGGCGAGTACCGCAAATAGAAAAATTAGCCAGAAGACTACGTCCCCGACTAATTTTTCTGTATTCATGTTCGATCTAGATCCGCCAGTGGCCATCCGACCCAAGCGATTATCGAGGTCGGTACGTTTGAGCAGATTGCGAATGACCGATGAGACGACAAAGGCTAAGATCCAGCCAATAAACAGCGTCACGATCCCGCCGAGCAAGCTCGGTAAGAAGGCACCGACAGTGCCGCTAGTTTGCCGGAACATATTTTCCAGATTAGCGGTGGAAAGATTTGTAGTGGTGGTGGTTGTTGTCGGAGCTGCCACTTGAGCGACTAACCAATTGAGATCGAGAAGCTGACTAGTCTCAGATAACATCCCGAGCGATTGCCAAGTTTCGTTCATATTTTTGCAATGTAATAAATTGTAGATGTCAGGCAGACTGCCTGTGCGACGATCGATTTGACATCCGTTTGCGCTGTTGACACTTTCAGCAGGGCACGAGCGCAGCAGCCAAAGCTACCACGATCCAGCCGCGATCGAGAGTGGTAGTTAGCTACGGCAGATCTGGCGGACTACAGAACCCAAGTCGGAAGATGCACACGACGACGCTGTGGTCGATCTTTTCAGCGCGAACCAGTAGCGGAACACACCGATTTTTCAAACTTCGATCGCAAGCACAAATCTAAGTTAAAGATTCTTTAACTTAGAATCGATTTGGTTGATTTAATCGACAAAATCGAGTAACGATCTCGTCCAACGAAAGTATCCGCTGGAAAATCGAAAGCAGTAATCACTCGCGATCGGCAAACTTTAGATAATATCTACTTTTACCGATTTAAATAATTACAACTAAAATGTAGCTTACCACGTTGGCTCGATAATGACATCTAGCGAAAATGTAATGTTTTGCGTTTTTTAATCGATTACGAGAGTCTAATTAGTAGCCGATCTAACAAATATTTAAGAACGAACTCGATCGACTTTTGGCGTTAAATCCAATACCTGGTCTGGCGACCGCTCGGTGTGCTGTCAAGATTCAATTATCGATCGTTAGCCTTTAATTATTGATTAAATTTAACTCCGCTGGCTTTGTTTAAAGAATTGATACATTTCTGGTAGCCGATTGACGATCGCCGCAGTTTTGAGCCAAAGTTTGTGGGAAACAGCGGGATAACCCGAGACGATTTCCCCCGGTTCGACGTTACTATGAATGCCGGTTTTCGAGGAAGCAATTGCGCGATCGCCGATCGTTACTTGATTGGCGACCCCAACTTGTCCGGCAAGTAAAACCCCATTCCCAACTTTCACGCCGCCAGCCAAACCAACCTGAGCGGCCAGCGCGCAATTAGTACCGATCTGACAACCATGTCCGACATGGACGAGATTATCTAATTTGGTCGCGCGACCGATCCGTGTTTCACCCACTGCCGGTCGATCGATAGTACTATTGCAACCGATCTCGACCCCATCCTCTAAGACCGTATAGCCAGCCTGTTCCATCTTGAACCAGCCGGTCGCTGTCGGCACGAAACCAAAGCCCTCTGCGCCCACGACAGCACCACTGTGGATGACACAATCAGCCCCGATCCTGACCCGCTCGTGAATGGTACAGTTGGCATGGAGGATTGTTCGATCGCCGATCTGGACGTCAGGGTAGATGACCACATTGGGATGCACGATCGCCCCATTGCCGATTTTGACCCCAGCTTGAATCACCGCCCGCGCGCCGATGGCGACACCCTCACCCAATTCCACGCCCGGTTCGACGATCGCGCTGGGATGCACGCCCACTGGCAACTGGAAGGGTTGATAAAATAATTTAATGACTCGGGCAAATAATAAGCGCGGTTCGCTAGCGGCGATCCACGCAATCCCGCGCTCGTCCGCCTGCGCTTGAATCGCCGCATTCATCGGCAAAATCAACGCACTCGCCGCCGTCGTCCCGACAAACTTGGCAAACTTATCGCCTTCGATATAGCTAATCGTTCCCGCTGTTGCCGCATCGATCGGTGCCAAGCCAGTTAAGATGGGATCGAGCTGATGGTCTCGATCGGCACTACTCGCTGCGACCGCCGACCCTAAATTTGTTATCAGTTCAGTAAATTGCACGATCGCTTCGGGGGTAAGGATTAGTTAGTGTCAGACCAAATTGGACTATTACTTAAAATGTTATTACCATCTGTCGCCATCTCGATCGCGATTCACTATCTCGGTGCCAGCTTCACACCAGTCCCAACGACCAGCATCGTCTTGGTCGCCGTCTTTTTGCCATCTAGTGTGTTGGCAGTTTGGCTATGGTGGAGTCGTTGAGAGTTGGGAGTTCGGAGTTCGGAGTTGGGAGATAAGACAAGACAAGACAGGGAGTTGGGGAAAGAGAACTAAACAATTTTTCAGTCTGTTTGGGATAAGTCAAGATTCTGGAATTTCCAGGATTGGCATCACTGTTTTGTCGGGGCAACCAGCAGATCTTCCCCACATCCCAAATCCAAAATTTACCCGCTCCCAACTCCGAACTCCCAACTCCCCACCCAATTCATGGGAATATAGAAAACGACACAGAATCGAGGAACCGAAGATAGATCGTGCGTAAAGTTATTCTGGCTGGGAATTGGAAAATGTATAAAACTCAGCGGGAATCTGCTGAGTTTTTGATGGAATTTGGCTCGCAAATCGATGATGCTCCCGAAACTCGCGAAGTAGTTTTGTGCGTGCCATTTACCGATCTGGATATCGTGAACAAGAGCCTGCATGGCAGTCGCATTCGCTTGGGTGCTCAAAATGTTCATTGGGAAAATTGTGGAGCCTTTACTGGCGAAATTTCGGCCGGCATGTTGACCGAAATGGGCGTGAGATATGCGATCGTCGGCCATAGCGAACGCCGACAGTATTTTGGCGAGACGGATGAAACTGTCAATTTACGGCTTAAAGCGGCGCAACAGGGCGGATTGATTCCGATTCTGTGTGTCGGCGAAACCAAGGCACAGCGCGATGCTGGGACAGCCGAACAGACAATCTTTTCGCAGTTGGATCTGGGCTTGCAGGGTATCGATCTCGATCGACTAGTCATTGCCTACGAGCCAATTTGGGCGATCGGCACTGGGGAGACTTGCGAATCGATCGAAGCAAATCGTATCATTGGGTTAATACGCAAACGCTTAGCCGATCCCAATGTCACAATTCAATACGGTGGATCGGTCAAACCGAATAATATCGATGAAATTATGGCTCAACCCGAAATCGATGGTGTGTTAGTTGGCGGCGCGAGCTTGGCTGCGACTGACTTTGCGCAGATTGTCAATTATAAATAAGCAATTTTGCTACTGGCTAAAAACGGCGATCTCCTAGTCGATCGTTACGATTTAAAAATAGCTAAAAAGATCGGGATGCGATCGAATGCGATCCGATAGACTAAAATAGCATAGCGTTAAATTAAAACCCATAGGGCAAATGCCTGAAAGAGCTATAAATCCGAAAAGTGCCACAGGTTGTCTCCTAGTGCTCATCCCCGCAGCACTGACGATGTCTGCGCTGTTTGTGGCGTGGCCAGTAATATTGGGTGTGACTTTACTCATTGCTGGTGGAAATATCTGGCAAAGTTATGAATGGTCGAAGACGGTGCGATCGATCGATCCGGTTTTCCAACAATCGATCGTTCAGTATCGCGGCGAAATCACGCCGCTCGATCTGGCGGTCAAAGCGAATATTCCGGGAACTGTTGCCAACCGATATTTAGCGGCTAAAGCCAATGAATTTGGCACCAGCAGTCGCCAACATCCCGAGCGCGGTCAAGTTTATTATTTTGTCTCAATTAGTACTCTAGGCAGCATTTTTGATGATAGTGAGGCCGAGATCCCAGAATTGATGCCAGCGGCTAATCCAGTCGTGGCTTTCCAATATCCTTCAGTGCCAGCAGAACTGGTTGCGCCAGTAAATGTTACTGCCGAAGCATTATCGTCTGTAGCGACTATCGCAGCCAGTCCGCAACTATTTGAGCCAGCGGCTCCAGCCGTAACTCGCGATCCGATTTCCAGTCCGCCCATAGTTGCCAAAGCCATACCCGCGATCGAGACGCACCCCGATCCAGCGGTGACTGTCGATCCGATCGTCAGTCCGCTCGCAGTTGCTGAATCTACAGTACCGACAGCGGCAGAGGCTACTCTCATGGTGACTCCCGAGCCAATGTCGCTCCGGCAAGCACTCGCTCGATCCGACGAGCCAATGATTGCGGAGCCGCAGGTAGTAGCGTCACCCGCGATCTCCTCAGAGTCAACGCTCCCAGCGGAGACTCCTGTCATCACGATTCTGCAATCCGATCTCGCCAAACGCTTAGACGTGCATTCTAGTACTGTCTACAAGCGACGGAGCGAACCAAACTTTACTGACTGGACGCGCAATCGCGATCCCGATGGTACTGGTTGGGGATATTCGGTGGCAACGAAGGAATATTATCGCGTTGATACTTGAATTTCTGCACCGTGGCAGATGAGAGATCGATCGTTAATTGTTCCGTCTAAAGTGACAATTTGTAAGTGCGAATGTGCGAGTGTCTGTAATGATTTTGAGTCATTACAGATATTTTTTTGGCTAGAGTAGATTCGCCCCTAGATCGGCACCAAACATCGACACTCAGTAGTGGACGCGATCTGAAAAAGTTAGTCGGATCGTAGGATTGCTCCGCTCGTGAGTTGTACTTAGCCACCCATGAGATCGCAATCTAGGGGCAAGCCTTAACCTGCTATTAATCAAAAATTATGCATAAATTGCCAGTTTTTTAATACAATTAAACTAAGACTTATTTTGAAGATAATTTAAGTCCTTTGACGCTGTTAGCCAACTTCAATCGATCGGACACGATCGGCTGTCAAGTTGAAGTAATTAATTTACTTGCTTGCTAGTAAAAAGCTGTCAAACTAAATTTGAAGACCGCACCAAATTTTGAGGAGTGATAAGATGATGACCGACAAAAGCCACATGACAACCCAGACAGACAATACAGCACATCGATTTTCGTTCCGTTCGCGTAGCGTTTGCCTTAGCAAAAAGGCTTCGTCAACGATCGCCAGCCAATTCACTGCAGTAGGTAGGTCGCGCTTCTCGATCCAGACGATATTAGCACTGACGATCGGGCTAGCCATGTCTGCCTGTACGCCCAAAAGTCCAGATGTCGCCGCTCCGCCAGCAGGTGGCGGGACGACACCCGCACCGACTGCTTCCGGCTCGCCCGCAGCTAGCGGCGGGGGCAGTTCTTCGCTCAGTGGTGCTGGCGCATCCTTTCCCGCACCGCTCTATCAGCGGTGGTTTGCCGACTACAACAAGACCAATCCCGGCACTCAAGTCAGCTATCAATCGGTCGGCAGTGGTGCTGGCGTCGAACAATTTTTAGCAGGGACGGTCGATTTTGGCGCAACGGATGCCCCATTAAAGCCCGAAGAACGTGCCAAGTTTAAGGCTAAATATAACGCCGATCCGATTCAGGTGCCGATGACGGGCGGTAGCGTCGTATTTGCCTACAACCTCGAAGGTGTCAAAGATTTAAAATTATCTCGGGCTGCTTATTGTGGAATTGCCGCTGGTAAAATTACCAAATGGAACGATCCGGCGATCGCCAAAGCCAATGCTGGGGCAAAACTACCCGACCAAGCGATTCAATTCGTCCATCGTTCGGATGGTAGCGGCACGACTTACCAATTTACCACTCACCTCAAGGCAGCTTGTCCCGGCGTGTGGACGGCAGGAGCCAATAAAACCGTCGCTTGGCCGAGCGGAACCGGTGCCAAAGGCAATGAAGGGGTCGCCGCTCAGATCAAACAAACGCCAAGTTCGATCGGTTATGTCGAGTATTCCTACGGCAAGCAAACGGATCTGACGATGGCTGCGCTCGAAAATAAATCTGGCAAACTCATCGCCCCTTCGCCAGAAGCCGGTGCCGAAGCTTTTGTCGGTCAGACAGTACCAGCAGATCTGGCTTTGACCGTCCCAGATTCCACCAATCCCAAAGCTTACCCGATCTCCGGTTTGACTTGGTTGCTCCTCTATCCCCAATCTAAAGATGCTGCCAAGCAAACAGCACTTAAAAGTGTTATCGACTGGTCGCTCACGACAGGTAAAACCAGTGCTACAGAACTGGGCTATATTCCGCTAGAAGCTGGACTAGTAACTAAAGTCAAGGCAGAACTCAATAAGGCCAAATAAACCTCATGACGTCCAAACCTCCAGCTCCACCAGAGACATTACTAGCAGCCTCGACTAGTTTCAAATTAGAGAGATCGATCGATCGCGGTTTTCAGTGGCTGACGCTGGCATTGGCAATTTCCGTGGGCGCGATCCTACTGTGGATCGCCTACTCACTATTTGTGATTGCCTTGCCAGCGATCCAGAAATTTGGCAGGGGCTTTCTGGTCGATAGTACCTGGGATCCCAACAAAAACGTCGATCCCACTACGGGAATCGGCGGTGTGTATGGCGCACTACCGCATATCTATGGTACCGTCCTCAGTTCCGCGATCGCGCTCTTATTTGCCGTGCCGCTGGGAGTTGGAGTGGCGATTTTCTTGACTGAAAACTTTTTAAAGCCAAATATTCTCCAACCGATCGCGTTTACGATCGAACTCTTAGCCGCAGTGCCGAGTGTGGTTTATGGTTTGTGGGGTTTGTTCGTGTTTTTGCCAGCACTCAAACCCATATTCCAAGGACTGCATCGCTACTTTGGCTGGATTCCCGTGTTCTCGACCGAGCCGAGCGGACGGCAGCTATTTGGTGCGTCACTGGTACTGGCGATCATGATTTTACCGACGATTATTGCGATCTCCCGCGATACGCTCAACTCCTTGCCACCCAAGCTCCGGCAAGGAGCCTACGGTTTGGGGG
>NZ_JANPGM010000683.1:0-12175 GCF_031423935.1 Chamaesiphon sp. VAR_69_metabat_338 | reverse complement strand
GGGCGGGGTGAGGGCGATTTTATGTCCAGCTACTTAGATCTGAGGATACCCAAAAGGAGCACCCCTACAGGTCAAAAAGTCGTTCTCGTTTGTCGCTGCGCTATAATCGGGCTAAATTACTTCAGATCTTAACCCACACAGATGAAAGGCCAAAACTTTGTGAACTGGTTGCTGGGCGATCGAGCGGGGAAAGCCACGATCGCAGTCTGGGACTGGCTGTGGGGTAAAGAAGTCGTTATTCCTCCGCCCAGCCAAGAAGAGATCTTGGCTGTTGCCGAGCGCGCTCTCGATCGGATGACGCAATCTGTCGCTAATCTCTCTGCTGCCGTGGAGCAGCAAGCCAGTTCCTACACAAAGCTTCAACTGCAATACGACAGCAAAGCCCAAGCAATCGCCGACTTGGAACGAGCGGCGGCGGTAGCTGCCAAAGCAGGGCGCGAGCGGGAGGCGCGGCTGACGCTGGCACAAGTCATTCAGCAAGAACAATTATTAGCACAGTTGCAGACCCAAGTCGATCGAGCTGAAGCATTACTGATTAGTTCGCAAAATCGGTTAACTCAAGAACAGTTGGAAGTAGAGCGGTATCGTACTGAAATTCAGAACACTAGAGATCTCTCGCGTGTCAATGTCGCCCTACGAGAACTTGCGTGCGTCAATGATGGCTTAACTAATGGCTCCGCCAAATCCACTCTAGAAAATGCCCAAATGCAAGCCACCGAATATGAAATGCAGCAAAAAATTCTCGCCGACATATCCCAAAATCGATCGGAACTCACGAACGAACAAAGCGATCGCGAACTCCAGAATAAAGTCAACGAGCGACTAGCTAAATTACAAGATAATAGTTCTGAGTTACCCCTGAATTAACAATTTTATGACTTCCAAAAAAGGACTGCCGCCCATCGTCTACATCGCCGGATCGCTGGCTCTGGCTGGTTTAGGATATGCTGTTTATAACAAGTTAAATACTGCACCTGCTCCGATCGTGACTACAGGCGATCGAACCTCAACAACTCAAGTAGCCTTCGATGTGCCATCTACGGTGCCAACCGGAACTATCGTCAAAATTGGCGGTGCCACTAGCATGGTGCAATTTAATAAGGCTCTAAAAACTGGTTTCGAGCAAAAATTTCCTGGGGTTCAAGCTCTAACTTTAGCCTCAAGTTCTAATCGAGGTTTAGCAGATGTCGCCGCTGGCACGATCGATATTACTGGGGTTTCTCGCGAACTCACTGCGGCTGACAAAGATCGCGGCTTAGTAGCGGTGCCAATTATTAAAGACAAAATCGCGATCGTCGTGGGTAAAAACAATGCTTTTACTAGTGGTTTAACATCCGCGCAAGTCGCCAAAATCTTTACAGGTGAAATTAAGAACTGGTCGGAAGTTGGTGGCAAATCTCTGCCGATTCGACCAATTCTCCGCCCGATCGATAGTGGTACTCACCAATCTTTTCAGGATCTGGGGCTACAGGAAAAAAACTTTGGCTCTGGCGGCAATTTCAAGGTGTTAGAGCGGGATGCGACGACACCCTTACTTCAAGCCCTCGGTAACGACGGTATTGGCTATGCCACTTACGCCCAAGTTGCCAATCAGTCTACCGTCCGCGTGATGGCGATCGATGGCGCGACACCGGAACTGTCTGGCTACCCCTATAGGCGGACTTTAGCATACGTTTACAAACATCCACCCAATGATGCCGTCAAAGCATTTTTAGGATTTACTACTTCCAGGGAGGGGAAAGAATTAATTTCCCAACAATCTCAAAACAAGTAAATTGTTTAGATCGATCCTAATCGGGATTATAGATAGCATTGTCGATCGATTTGAATCTAGCAAATCTCAACTCTTCCACGACCACCGACATTAGAATGGTAGCATCGGCGATCTCACAAACATATGATTCCAATCCATCAAGCTCAACAGCAATTGCAAAGTTTAATCGATGAAGTGAGCCAGTCACATCAACCGATCGTTATTACTGGAGAAGGTAGTAATGCCGTGCTATTGTCCGAATCAGATTGGACATCTGTACAAGAAACATTATATTTACTCTCAATCCCAGGAATGCGCGAATCAATTAGGGCGGGACTTGCAACACCAATAGCGGAATGCGATCGGGAGTTGGAGTGGTGATTTGGGATCTAGTTTTCACGAAACAGGCACAGAAAGATGCTCGGAAACTGGCTTCTAGTAATTTATGAGATAAAGCACAAGCTTTACTCGATATCATTCAAATGAATCCATTTCAAAATCCACCACCTTATGAGAAATTAGTAGGTGGTTTGGATGGTGCCTATTCGAGGCGAATCAATATCCAGCATCGTCTAGTGTATGAGGTAATTGAGTCTGAAGGTATAGTGAAAATCTTACGAATGTGGACACATTATGAGTAGTTCTTCGTTAATTAGAATAGAATCTAATTAACAATTACCATTGATGTTCATCGAGTTCTTCTCTTGTCAATGATGGTTGGATATCATCATTCGTGAATCGATGGTCAAAGTGTTGTCGCAAATATTGAAACGCACGAAATGCGGCGTATTGTTCGTTTTGTACAATACCATCATCATCCATCTGAATGTTGTTCATCCAGATTGTGAATGCGGTCGTAATGATGGTAGGGTCATTGATAGTTGTGAGATATTTGTCCCAGTTAAGTTGTCCAGAATCAAATTCCGCAATAGAGTCTAACTCCCATGCAGGATTGTCGAGTAGTCCTTTTGAAGTAAAATTGATAAACCAGTAAAGCGCACATTTAAGGTCGTGTGGGATGGGATTCATGGTTAATGACATGCTTAAAAGTTATAATCCGTGCATGTATAGTAACCGCCAAGGCTATTAGGGCAATTCGACCATTACTGCCACAACCCCGACTTCTTCGAGAAGTCGGGGTTGTATCCTCACAAGCTTGGCAACTGCTGTATCACCAATTATTATATATAGCTAAAGCAAAAAAATCCCCGCTTTATAGCGAGGAAAATTAACTTAATGAGCGTCTTGCAGCTCGTAAAAATCAGGCGAAACATAATCCTTCCTGAGGGGATAGCCGACCCAATCTTCCGGCATCAATATCCGCTTGAGATTGGGATGACCTTCATAGACGATCCCATACATATCAAAAGTTTCCCGTTCTTGCCAATCAACCGTCCGCCAGATCCAATATACCGAAGGCACCACGGGATTTTCGCGAGATAAGAATACCTTGATTCTCACCTCTTCAGGCTGCACGGCATTATCACTCACCTTTGTTAAGTGATAAAAACTCACCAAATCGTCACCAGGCCCCGCATCATAGCCGCCCTGACACTGTAGATAGTTGAACCCATAAGCATATAGGGCCGTTGCTACAGGTAATAAAAACTGTGCCTCGACGCGGAGTACTTCCACTCCTTGAGCGTCAACAGCTAATGCGGTATGGTCTACAAAGCCGTTTTGGGTCAACCACTGGGAGACTTTACCAGCAGGTGCGAGTGGAGCCGGTGCTGGAGTAATTTCAGCTGTTGGGGTTTCTTCCTCAGCCACGTTCGACCTCCTGTTTTTGAGCGGTGGCTAGTGCTGGCGTGACTGGCATGCCCATTGCTGCGGCAATTTCCGCAGGGGGATGGTCGTGAGTACCTGTCTGGAGATACGCGCCAGTCAAAATTGGCGACACGACTTTCATGTTATGCGTCGTACTGTAATAACGGTGAGTTTGATTTAATAAACCTCGCTCTTGCATCGACTCATTGGCAATTTTCTTGCGCAGCTTCACCAGCGCATCCATCAATGCCTCGGGACGTGGCGGACAGCCGGGGAGATAGATATCAACAGGAATGAGTTTATCGACACCGCGCACGGCAGTCGGCGAATCCGCACTAAACATCCCCCCAGTAATCGTACAGGCACCCATCGCAATTACATACTTGGGTTCGGGCATTTGTTCGTAGAGGCGGACTAGTGCGGGAGCCATTTTCATGGTGATTGTCCCTGCCGTAATCAATAAATCGGCCTGCCGCGTACTCGCACGCGGTACCAGTCCAAATCTGTCGAAATCAAAGCGAGAGCCGATCATGGCGGCCATTTCGATAAAACAGCAAGCAGTCCCAAATAACAGCGGCCACAAGCTAGACAGCCGCGACCAGTTATATAAGTCATCTACTGTTGTCAAAATCACATTTTCCGACAAATCGGTCGTCACTTGCGGACGCTCGATCGGACTAGAAATTCGCTCTAAATTAGGGGATCGATCGAGAGGATTCATGACCATTCTAAGGCTCCTTTGCGCCAAGCATAAACTAGGGCAATTACAAGTATTGCGATAAAAATTAGAGCTTCAATAAAAGCCAGTAAGCCCAACTGACTAAATGCGACCGCCCAGGGGTATAAGAATACTGTCTCTACGTCAAAGACGACAAAGACCAGGGCAAACATATAGTAACGGATATTGAACTGAATCCACGCTCCACCGATCGGTTCCATCCCCGATTCATAAGTCGTGCGTCGTTCCGCACCGCCACTAGCCGGACGCAGTAGTTTCGATGCTGATAATGCCAGAATCGGCACCAGGCTACATGTCAATATGAAGCCGAGTAGATATTCATAACCGTTGAGGACAAACACAGATTATTCATATTCATGAAGGGATAACGATCGATCTCACGGCAATCGGGCACACATCCACGCGCTGTCACAAACATCTATCCTCACTAGGACAGAGACAATCTATAACGCGGCTTGATGAGGTGCTGTCGATCGGCAAGACTCAATCTGTCTTCTATTTTATCAAGATAATGCGCTGGGGGATAGGATCGACCTACATTTCGATCCGATCGGCTCTAACCGATCCCGTCCAGTAACATTCGATCGAGGATGTGGCGATCTTTCCGAGCTTGTCGATCGACAGTATTCACAAGCCCTTGCTGCTCGCTGACTGACTAACTGGCGGAGTGTTGCAGAAAGATCGGTGGTCATCAGGGCTAGTTTTGGAGCGTAGCATGAAGTGCGGCATAGGCTCTGATTTTGAGGAAGCCGATGAGAGTGTCGAGTTGTTGGTAAAGGTCGATTTCTGCGGTTTTGGCGGCGGTGAGGGCGATTTCGCGGTTCTTCTGGAGGAGGGTTTGGAGACGCGATTGAGATGCTGCGGATACTTTGAAGTTAATAATCTGCGCTGATGTGGGTCGATCGATTAGAAAGTCTAAAATCTCTTGGTAGGTGCCAGATGTATTGTTGACGGAGCCTCTGTGCAAGAGAATCGAATTATGTGTAGGGGTCGGATCTAGGGTGGGTTGCCCTAGTAGTGTGGTGGCAATCGGGCGAGTAAAGAGGTCGGAAAACTGGCTTTGAAATGGAGCTAGGCGTTGGGCGAGGTCGTCGGGGATATCGATCGTGATTTGAGCCATCGTACAACACCATAACAAAAAAGCGGGCGATGGGACTCGAACCCACGACGTTCACCTTGGGAAGGTGACATTCTACCACTGAATTACACCCGCAGCTAGCACGATCTTATCATACAAGACGATCGATAGACCACAGACATTTCAGGGATCTTCGTTTACGATCGAGTTAAGTCGGTTTGAGATAAACGTTCGCATTAGCCCGAAATTGGTCGATCTTTATGAATAGACTGCATCGAATCTCGTTGTCGCAGCCACGACACATCAGCATCGTCGCTCATCGCGGTAACACCGCACAGGTTAAGTCTGAAAACACGATCGAAGCTTTTAGTGCGGCGATGTCGATCTTGGGTGAATGTAATACCCACAGCGGTATCCCGCAGATTGAATTCGATCTGCGGCTCTCTAGGGATGGTTATGTAATTATTTATCACGATCGCACGATCGATGGCATGGAGGTTAGCGATCTAGATTACCCACAACTGCAATCGATGGCTCAGAGCAAGGGCTTTGAAATTCCGTTATTTGAGGATCTGCTTAAGTTATGTCGCGATTTTGTACCAGCACCATTGCAGCGGCGGATCGCGCTCGATATCGAGATCAAAGAAGAAGGCTATGAAGAGCGAGTCATTGCCCTAGCTACCCAGTATCTTAGCTACGACAACTTTGTCATCAAATCTTTTAATGATGCTTCGGTGCGAAAAATCAAAGATCTCGACCCGCAAATTAAAGTAGGTTTATTACTGGGCAAAGTTACTGGCAAATTTCCATTGTTGAGTATCTTAACCCAATTTTTTCCAGAATACCGAATTATCAAAACCGGAGCTGATTTTGTCGCACCACATTTTCGGTTGCTCAGATTTGGTTTTTTGTGGCGGATGAAGTTAATGAATATAGAAGTATTTGTCTGGACTGTGAATGAAGAACGGCGACTAGTGAAACTGCTCAAAAGTAAATATATTGCGGCAGTAATTACCGATCGACCCGAATTAGCCTTAGCAATAGTCGCCAGGCTCGATCGGTCTAAGTCGCTGAATCAGCCAAAAGTCCGGCGATTGCCGGCAAGATGAGGGTGCTTGAGATCCAGATAGATAAGCATAAATAGTAAGATCGATGCATGTGTTTGACTCCTGTTACTATTTAAAGCGGTTCTAAGTGTAGATACAATTACATAATTTTGGTCATGCGATTGACATATTTCCAGGCAGAAGCATAATCCTTACGGATTAATTCCCAAAAATAATCATCATCAAAAGCCAAATAGTGTAGTTCTACTTTAGGTTTCTTCTGGCGCGATGGCTGTGAATGTGATTGGCGAGTGTGATGCTTTTTGCGACGCGATGGTACCCCCAGCGGAGCGGAGATCGGCAGCAGGGTTAGTTGGGTAAATTGAACCACAATTTCAGGTTGAGGAGTGAGGATATGGGTCTAAACTATCGGAGTTCGTCCGTTGGCGTAGCCTCCGCGAAGCGGAAACTCTGTTGAACGAACTCAAGCAGCGATCGCCAATCGGCTAGCTCATAATCTCAATTGGTTCGATCGAGTCTGCTGGTTGAAACCCAAATATTTGGGCGTAAAAATAAAACTCGCCAGTCAGCGCGCGTTTGATATTGTCCGATTGCCGGAAGCCATGCTGCTCGGTGGGGAAGGTGACATAGGCAACGGGAATCTGTTTGGCTTTGAGGGCGTCTACCATCATTTCAGCTTGATTGGGCGGGACGACTTTATCTTCCAATCCTTGGAAAAAGACGATCGGGCAGGATAATCGCTGGGTAAAATACAAGGGCGATCGATCTTGATAGATATTAGCACTTGCGGGGTAAGGTGCGACCAAGCGATCGAGATAGCGAGATTCAAATTTGTGAGTCTCTGTGGCTAGGGCAGCCAGATCGCTGACTCCATAGTAGCTGGCTCCGGCTTTGAAAGTATTGCCAAAAGTTAACGCAGCCAGGGTGGTATACCCCCCAGCACTACCGCCGGAAATAGCCAATCGATCGGGATCGGCTAAACCTTGTAGCACTAGATGGAGGGCGGCATTGGTACAGTCATCCACATCCACGATCCCCCATTTTCCATCGAGCCGGTGTTGATAAGCTTTACCGTAGCCGGTACTGCCGCCATAATTGACATCCACCACGGCAAAACCGCGACTCGTCCAGTATTGAGTTTTGAGGTTGAGTCGATCGGAAGCTGCTGCGGTGGGGCCACCGTGACTTTTGACTAGCAGGGGCGGTTTCTCGCCTAGCAAGGGCTGGTAATCGCGGTTGGTGGGTGGATAGTAGAATGCATAAGCAGTCTGACCGTCGGCGGTGGGAAACTCGATCGATTCGGGAATCGAAAGATAGCCGGGATCGATCTTTAGTTGGTTGGAGTGCTTGAGGATGGTGCGGGCTTCGGAGAGGAGATCGATCGTCACAATGTCGCCAGTTTGGGTCGCTGAAGCACCACAGTAGACGACGAGATTGCCCGTCGCCCGAATGCTGCCAATATCGGTATGGGGCACATTTAGCGGGGTCAGATGTCCGCTGGCAGTATTAATCAGAGCCAGATGCCAGATCCCATTTTGACTATAGGTACAGACAATCCGCTGCTTGCCGACGAGGGCGTAAGTAGACATCCCAAAATTCCATTGGGGCAGACTAAATTCAGCAGCCAGTTCGTAAACAATCGTGACTTTATCATCGCGCCAGCGATAAAGGTTGCCCCAACCCGTGCGGTCGCTGACAAAATATAAGGTATCGTCGCTAGCCCATTGGGGCTGAAAGATGGTTTCGCGCGCGCCGCCAGCAACTAGTGCTGGTGCGGATAGATAACCATCATTGACTGTCGCTACTTGCAGATTGGTGCCATCCCAGGGCAAGTTCGGGTGATTCCAGCTCAACCAGGCGAGTTTGCTGCCGTCGGCATTCAAACGCGGTGCGGCATAAAAATCACAACCCCCCACCAGCACGATCGCCTCATGAGGTGCTTTGAGGTCGATACTGACGATCGTATTCAATGCTTCTAGCTCCGTCGAGTCATGCTCCTCCTGGACGCAAATCAGCCGCTGACGGTGCGGATCGATCGTCAAATCTGCATATCTTTTAGTTTTATCGTGGGTGAGCTGCTGCACCGCATCGGGCTGTGCCGATCGCAAATCCTGCACGTACAAGCAGTTATCGCTAATGTTACTAAAATACACGCGACCATCGGCAACCGTATAGGCCGCGCCGCCGTACTCATGCACGCGATTGCGCACATTATACGCTGGGGGCGTGATGTCGCTCATCTGCCCATCGGCTGTCCGTCTGACGATGACACTGCGTCCGGCTTCTTGGGGTCGAGATTCCAACCAATAAATATCTGTCCCATCCAAAACAATGGAACTTAGCCCGATACTATCAGCGACGATCGAATCGGCAGTAATCGGTGATTTCCAGGAACCAAAGGGAGCTAGTTGCATGAGTGACGATCGGTGTAAGGTTTAATTGGGAATTGAGAATTGCGTTTACTAAGGATTCTAACCGATCGTGCCTAAGCCTCGTACCCGATCTTGACATCTTGTTGCCAGCTCCAGCAAAATTTAGTGGCGATCGCTACAGGGCTTGGTAGGACGGGATTACTAGTATCGATTGAATAGCTTAAATTAGCGATCGACAGTCAACTTTTTGCTCTCAAGATCGCCATTAATTGTTGGGGATCTCTACTCACTAATTGCGGCGATAGTTGCTCGTGAAACAATGTTTCATAGAAGAAACAAGCAAAGCCACCAAACTCGCTAGCGATCGTCAGATCGATTTGCGCGGCGATGGACTCAGTGGAAATCGGTTTAGTTCTCAGTCCGGTTAAAATGCCAATTAAGGTCGGGATTTTAGTTTTAATTGCCCTCACTTCCGGCTTGCTAATTTCGCCCGCGAAGGCATCTAAGCGATCGCGATAAACTTGCAATACTAACTCATCTACCAACCCCAGATCGCACCAACGTTGCCAATCGACTAGATACCGACTTTTGGCAAAACCCAAGGGATTGGGCGAAATTGACACCAAACAATCGTGCCGAATTGCTCTCACCCGACTTGCGATTTCAGCGAGTAATCCCGTCAACTGTTCTCTACGCCACTCATCCCAATTAGCGTGCGGCTGGGCTGCGAATAGTTGTTGCGTTAGCTTGTCGTAACCCAACTCTACCGGCAAGGCAAAATGGTCGTCTAATTGAACTCCCGCCACGGGGTATCGCGCGACTAGATCGCCGATCGTTTCTACTACAAACTCCCGCACGCGATCGTCACAGGGATTCAACCATACCTGCGGATCTGGCTGCCCACTCGCTCCTTGAATCCGCTGCAAACTGCCACGCCGATCGATCGTCAGTAACTCGGGATGCAGGCGCGCTAGCGGCGATTTTGGCGGCACCATCAACCCATATTCCCACCAGGGAATCACGCGAATCTTTAGCGGTGCTGCCAGTTCGATAATTTCTGCTAGCATGTCTCGCCCGACGAAGGGACTATCGGGTAATACCACCGCTCCCGTCAATTTTGCCGCCACTGGACTCGGATAAAGCGTATATCCGCGCTGCCACACCACTGGATAAATCGTATTAAATCCCAATGCTGCTAACTGTCGCAAGCCGCGATCGAGATTGGCGCGCGAATGCATCACCTGACTATCGACATTCGTCAGCCACACAGCCTGCTGAAATATTGGTGGCGGTAAGGGATTGCTAGTTTCCAAAGCACTCGATCGGCTCAATTAGCACATCGGCATTGTATTGCCTCCCATCTTACCGCACTCTCCCCGCCCCCCGCGCCCCCTGCACATGTGTACTTTTTAATACCAAAGATTATAATTAAAGACTCCGAACCGATCGATCTTAATTTTGAATAGTGGCAACATCACAAATGATGAAAACAGCACAGCAGATGCTAACGATCCTGATGTCAATCCAAGTTCTGAGCTTGGCGATCGCGCCCCAGGTATCCTCCGAAATTAAATATGGTGCCCACTTTAAATACGTCAAAGAGGATCGCGAAAATACGCGCTGGTCAAATTTTCCCATCCCCAGAATCTCGGCTAACTTCTCCAAAGAACAACGACAACTTTTGTGGGAAGCATTACTAAAAATTCAGGAACGAATGCAGTCTAAATCGGTACTCGAATGCATCGCCAAAAATGCTAATGATGGGTATTATCAAGACGAGACACCTGTTAAAGCAGCTCAAAGAATGGTGACGGGTGCGCGACTCAGAATGGTCAAAGATGAACGATCGACACAAACGAGAAGGCAACAATTATTTATCGAGACTGGTGTCATCGAAGATAGTACTGCTGACGCTTTTACCTATTTTGGTAAAAGTAGGAAAATCGACAAAGATCTGACTATATATATCGTTCGCGATAAAATGGGTACCAAGAACTCTGATTATTGGGCGGGAACGATCGCCCATGAAGTGTTGCACATTTATACATACAAACATCCAGCCTACGATCCGAACCAAGACTATTTCGAGCAATTTAAAGGCAATATGATGTTTGAAACTGAATGGTGCCTGAGTGGCCGCCGCAAAAAGAGTAAAGATGGCGTTTGGTATATAGATGCTACTTTCAATGAAAATTATTAAAGAGATCGATCGTGCTAGTAGTGGCTTTATACAATTAAGCTACAATTTGAAAGTCATTTAAAATTCACGATCGATGACTTATTTTTTCGTTCTCATGCCGCCTGATTGGACAGATGCCGATCGCTATTTATGTAGACCGATCGTTGGCAATCGGAGAGCGATGCAAGTGCCGTGGCTAGCAATTGCAGCTGGGGTAAAAAATGGCAACTTTAAGTTTGTTTCGAGTCAGAATCTCGATCGAGATGTCGCCCAGCAGGCGATCGCCGCAGCGACTGCCCAGCAAGAATCGCAAGCGGTCAGTTGGGATACAGTTGAAAAGCGCGGCTTAATTTTTAAAAAGCCTTATCTACTCCGCGCGATCGTCCCCGGTCAAACAGCACCCACCCCAACGCCAATGGACGACCTCTCCTGCGAGCAATTGGTGAGTCCCACAGCGATGTTAGCGGCTAGTAATACTTTATCTGCGCCGAGTCTGATGGCAATTATTCCTAAGCGGGGTTGGCTGCTAGTCTGTCCCGGCAGAGTGGATGAATTTCCCAAACTCGCCCAAATGCACGATTTGGCGACCCAGATGATGGCTGACGAAGACCGCGATCGCGTGCTGGGTAGTGATGTGTTCTTTTGGGAAAATGGCACCCTCACCGGACAAGCAGTCCGCACCGATTCATCTGGCTATGTCAGCCTCGCCCAACCGCAATCATCCGCCTGGTCGGTGTAAGATTAAAATCGGCGGGACACGACACCACGATCGGATCGAACGTAATACCAATGAGGCTGTGCGCGATTCAATTTCAGATCGAGGTCTAATTCCCTCAAACAATCAACCGAAACACTTACCAGCTCGTTAATTTTCTCGATCGATATTGTCATAAATACTTGACAGGAGTTTTTCAAAGACGATTTGTTTAAATTCTTCGTCATTCATGTATTGCATAAATATCTTCTCGTTGCCATCCAGGCGATCGATAAACAGGTTTTCCAGATGTTTGGCAAGGACGGGGGCAAAGTTCTCTTTAGTGTTGATTCGAGCTGCTTGTTTGAGCGCATCGGTGGCGATCGCCGTTTCGTGGATCTGCTCGAAAAAGAGCTGGTCGGCGATCGTGAAATCGGTGCTAAAACGTTCGTTGAGAGAGTTGACGAGCTGGGAGAGGGGTACATCTCGATCGGGTTGGCCTGTGCCGACTGCGGTGGCACCTTGT
>NZ_JANPGM010000682.1:0-3614 GCF_031423935.1 Chamaesiphon sp. VAR_69_metabat_338 | reverse complement strand
GCAGTTTCTTTGCGCCCGTCGATCGGGCCGTGGTTAGTAGCCGCTGCTAAACCGAAGATGGGCATATTGACATAGATCGATTCGGATTGCCCTGCTGGGACTAAATAAGTTTCGTGCCAAATGCCGACACTGCCATCACTGCCAATCGATCGATTGAAAGCGCGCCACGGTTCCAGATGCGGATCGTCAGTATTGCGGGCAAAATGCTCTAAATGCTCGAAGGATTTCCAGTAGGTCATCATCATTGTGCAGATCGGAAACAGGCGAAAAAATGATTCCTGACCCAAAAATCCTTTGTCGGGATATTTGTGTAAGACATCCAGCATCGGCCCCATTGCTCGGGCTGTGGGCAGCCATTTATTGACCGCCCAGATGTTATTGACTTGCATCCCGATCGCAAAGACCACAAAGGATTCGTCGATCTGCGCACTAAATCTGCCAGGAACTACTTTGGACATATCTGATTTCTCCAATTGCTACTTGTATTCACTTAATTGAATATTCACCAATTTTATATTAACTTAGTTGAATATGCAACTATGAGGGACAGTTGTTAGATAATCTAGATATGGGGAAATCCCCGATAGTAAGGCACTGTTATATTTCTACCTCCTACCATCTACCCTCTCTCCCAATGGCATTAGCCCACGCACTTCTAGCAGCAATTCACGATCGAGCGCGCAGTGGCTACGATCTAGCCAAAAAATTCGACGGGTCGATCGGATTTTTCTGGAATGCCACCCACCAGCAGATCTATCGAGAACTGACAAAATTGGAGGGGCAAAGCCAGATCGATGCCCAGCTCGTCCGCCAAGAGCAGCGTCCTGATAAAAAGATTTATACATTGACTAGTAAAGGCGAACAGACGCTGCGATCGTGGATCGAGACGCCGAGTACTGTCAGTCCACTCAAGGACGACTTGCTCGTCAAAATATTTGCCGGATCGATCGTCTCACCGGAAACGATCGTCGCTGAATTAAAACAGCATCGGATTCAGCATTTAGAAAGCTTGCATACATATCAAGCGATCGCCGCTCAAGTTTTTCCAGATCGATCGCAGTTTACCAATGACGATCTTTATCAATACATTACCCTGCGTCAAGGGATTAGATTAGAGACAGAATGGCTGGCTTGGTGTCAAGAAGCGATCGAGCTATTGGAGTCATAAACTGCTGAAATATTTGACGATCGCATTAGCAATTGTCAAATTACCATCGGTTTTAATTGGAGTCGTCAATCGCGGCGGTTGTAATGGTGAATCCACAAACTGCCAATCACTACCAAAAAACTCATCGGGGTTGATGACTTGATGATAGCCATAATCTTGCATCCCATTGAGAATAATTTCGGCTTCGGCAAAACCAGATCTAGTTAATGAGACGATCGGAATTTGCAGCTTAAGGGCTTCTGCATAGGTTGAATATCCAGGTTTCGAGACAACTCGATCGCACAATGGCATAAAATCGACCGGACGCACCGCGCGATCGAGTGCTTTGACTAAGTTGGGCAGATTGGGAGCTTGACGATCGAGAGTAATAAATTGATAATCGGGAAAATGCGCGATATTTTGATACGGAATTGCATCTAAACTCAATCCGCCAAATGTCAGCAAGATCGTGCGTTCTTTTGGTTGAATTAAACCGAACTTTTCGCGCAATATATCTAGTGAATACTTGGGATCGCCGCCAGTTAAGCCCACATCTTCAATAATGGGAAACCGCGACATCGGTTCATGTAAAGGCACGCGAAACAGCCGATCGCATTGCCCGTAGCAATCGCTAATCCAGTCGGCGATCGCGGTAAAATCCCCACCCCAATCTCGATAAATAAAATCCCAGCCGAAGTTACCAGACATCCAACACGGGACATCTAATTGCTTGGCAATTAAAGTTGCTAATGGCGGCGCATCGGCAAATACCAAATCTACCTGCTGCTCCCGACAAAAAGCAACTTCTTCAGCGATTATTTCAGCTCTATTATCGATAATCTTTTGCCACTTCGATCGAGTTGCCTCCAGATCCATTTTCAGGCTGTCGGCTTGCACGACTCCCACATCAAACCCGCGTTGCCGGTAGATAAAATCACCATCAATGTAGCACTCTAGCAACCATTTCGGTGCAGTCGTGACTAGGATTAACTTCACTGCTGGCAACAACTTTTGCAGTTGTCCGGCGATCGATGCCGTGCGCGCTGCGTGACCGAAACCGTGATCGGTAATGGCAATATAAACCGTACAATTTGACATGGAGCAGCAATCCTTTAATTGATGAGCTGACTCAAAGATCCAACTAATTCATCAATTTCTGCGGTAGTAGTAAAATAATGAGTACAAGCCCGAATGCAATCGGGATCGACGATCGTACGCAGATAAAAATGTCGATCTTCTAAATCTTTCACTAACTTAGCATGATTTCCCGTCGCTACTTGAAAAGAAACTAAACCCGATCGTGGAGCCAGATCGTTCAAACACTTAATCCCGGCAATTTGTTGTAAATTTTTCCATAGATAAGTAGCTAAACTGACAATTCGCTCGGCACGTTTCTCCGCTGGAGAGGCTCCGCCAACGATCGTACTCTCCCAAGTTTGATGAGTGGCAATTGCCGCACGCAATCCGGCATACAAGGGATAAGCCGATGTCGCCACTTCATAGCGACGAGCATCATTTACGAATGGTAACTGCGGCTGACTATAATCCAAGCCCCGCCAACCAATAAAAGTCGGCTCTAAACTGGCAAGCATCTCTGGATGAATGTATAAACCGCCCACGCCTTCGGGGCCGCACCACCATTTATGTCCGGTAAATGCATAGAAATCGATCCCCAATTCGGCCAAATTCAGCGGCAACCACCCCACCGATTGCGCGGCATCGACCAAGATCCGAATCGGGCGTTCGCGTTGCGCTTGCCGCACCCCTGCTGCGATTTCGGCTAATGGCAATACTTGTCCCGTATTCCACAACACATGACTGAGGACGACCAAGCGAGTCTGGGGCTGTAAATGGCTGGTAACTGTGGCAACGGGATCGCCAGTCTCCAGCGTCCCTTGGAGGGGAAACAAATCGACAACAACGCCGAATCGCCGACAGATTTCATTAATACTGGCGATAACCCCTGGATGCTCGCAATCAGACAACAGAATGCGATCGCCAGACTGCCAATTTAGCCCCCACAAGGCGATATTACAACCAGCCGTGACATTTTCGGTCAGCGCGATCGTTGCTGCGGTTACACCCAATTCTTGAGCGATCGCCTGACGCGTCAAAGCAGCCTCTTGCGTCACTAATTGGTTAGTTTTCAGACCGAATGGCCCCTGAGTTTGAATCTGTTGGTATGCCGCTACAATCGCATCCAGAGCCGCTTGCGGCATCGGCCCTTGGCCGCCGTAGTTAAAGTAGCTTTTATTTGCCAGCGCGGGAAATTGTTGACGGTAGGTTTCCATAAGCATAGAGCGTCATGACTAAGACATCCACAGGATTAAGATCTGGCGATCTACTTTACCCTGTCATTATCAGCTTTTCGCCCCGTGAGGTGTTGTTTGAGCCTTCAATTTTACAGCAAATTTCAGTTTGATGAGGTAAACTACTTCACGGATTCAGAACCCCGACTTCTTGGAGA
>NZ_JANPGM010000681.1:0-24220 GCF_031423935.1 Chamaesiphon sp. VAR_69_metabat_338 | reverse complement strand
GTGATTAATTCCATTTAGGGGATAGGGGATAGGGAACAGGGGATAGGGGGACTGGCAAGATGGAGATATTCAAAGATAGGGTGTACATAAAAAAAGAAACTAAGCGTTCGCTCTCTAATTGCTTATTCACACTTCCCTATTCCCTATCCCCTATCCCCTATCCACTCCTTAATCGTTGCGCCAACACTCTCGACGGCGATATCCTGAGATTGTTTCGTAGCGCGTTGGACTACTTCTACTTTACCATCCTTCAGGGAGCGGCCAGTGACGATCCGGAAGGGGATACCGATTAAGTCTGCGTCTTTAAATTTGACTCCAGCCCGCTCGTCGCGATCGTCGAGGATGGTTTCAACCCCCAGTTGATTTAGCTCGGTGTAGAGGCGTTCGGCGACCTCCATTTGCTGGGCATCGCTAATATTCGGCACGCAGATAATCGCATGGTAAGGCGCGATCGCGATCGGCCAAATTATCCCATCTTTGTCGTAGGATTGTTCGACGGCGGCTTGAGCTAGTCGGGATACCCCAACGCCATAGCAACCCATCACTAAAGGCTGCTCCTCACCTTGCTCGTTAGTAAAAGTGGCTCCCATTGCTGCGGAATATTTAGTACCCAGTTGGAAAATATGCCCGACTTCAATGCCGCGTGCGGTTTCGAGAATTTGCGTCGAATCGTGAATAGCGCGATCTCCAGGCAGAGCTTTTTGAATCTCGACATTAACTGTCGGCAGTGGGAAATTAGTACCCCAATTGGCACCGACAACATGTTTGCCAGTCTCATTTGCGCCAGTAACGAAATTGGTTAAACTTGCGGCGGTAGCATCGACAATCCGCAGGAATTGGGGATGGACGTCGGGACTGGAGGTAATATAGTCATCGCCCAGATCTGGCGCAATGTATCCGAGTGGTAATGGTTTAGCCGCCCATTTGGCGATCGCCGCTCCATCGGGAACTTCAAGCGCAATTATAGTTTTGGCTCCATAATTAGGAGCTAATTTTACCAGTTCGTTGGTTAATTTGACCTGATTGACCTCGCGATCGCTCCGAATGCTAATCAATACTAAAACCGTCTTGCCATTATCATAGACAGCCTGCTGAAGAACATTTTTGACGATCGATGTCGGATCGCACTCCAAGAATTTAACGAGCTTATTTATCGAGTTCGTATTCGGCGTATCCTTGACTTCGTAATTAGTAAAAGTTGACGGCACAGCATCGGGAGCTAGCGACACTGCTTTTTCCACGTTGGCAGCATAGTTACCATCTGCCGTATACATCACATCATCTTCACCCGCATCCGCCAACACCATAAATTCCTGCGAGCCAGAACCACCGATCGCGCCAGAGTCGGCATCGACCGCCCGAAATTTCAAGCCGCAGCGGGTCAACATATTGCAGTAAGCCTGATGCATGTCTGCATAGGTAGCCTTAAGGCTCTCGGTATCGGCATGGAAGGAATAACCATCTTTCATGATAAATTCCCGTCCGCGCATCAGTCCGAACCGAGGCCGAATCTCATCGCGGAATTTGCTTTGAATCTGGTAGAGATGTTGGGGTAATTGACGGTAAGACTTAATTAGATCTCGCGCCACCGCAGTTACGACTTCCTCATGCGTCGGGCCGAGAGCCACTTCTCGCTTCTGCCTGTCGGTGAAGGCAAACATAATCCCCTCCGCCTGGGTATAAGTATCCCAGCGTCCCGATTGTTGCCACAATTCGGCGGGTTGGAGCTGGGGCAGCAAACATTCTTGCGCGCCTGTGGCATCCATCTCCTCTTTAACAATCTGCCGCACCTTCGTCAATACCCGCCACATTAGGGGTAAATAAGCATACAAGCCACTCCCGATCCGGCGAATGTATCCAGCCCGCAGGAGCAGTTTGTGACTGGGGATTTCGGCTTCGGCTGGTTCTTCGCGCAGGGTGACAAATAAGCTTTTGGACAGTCTCATCAGATTTTTTACGTTAGGTTACTCGCCCTAAACTTAGTAGGGTTTGACTATCGATATTATCGCAGGGTCGGGGTTGCTTGTGGCTCGATTGCCAAATTTGACCCGATCGCTATTGCCATTTTTCGGTTCAGTCGCAAACAGACAAATAAAGAGCGACAACGACGGGAGAATTTTACTCGATTGCTCAAACTTACATCTGAGTTAATAACTGACCGATCCGATCGATCGTGCGCTCGTTTTCGGCGGGAGTGCCGATCGAAATCCGCAACCCGCCGCCAGTATGGCGAATTGAAGTGCCGCGACTTTTTAACTGGGCGACCAACTCCGCCATCCCTAAGTCGGCGTTCTCGGTTCCCAGCAGCCGGACGTAGAGGAAATTAGCGTCGCTGCGCCACACTTTGAGTCGATCGAATTTAGCCAGAGCGATGAATAGTCGATCGCGTTCGCTAATTAGTTGGGGAATTACCGCCAATAATGACTGGCGGTGGTGCAGGACTAGTTCCGCAGCGGCGAGGGAAATGCTCGGTAAATTGTAAGGTAATCGCACCTGTTCGAGCGTTGCAATTAGTTGTGGATGTCCCACGGCATAACCCACCCGATGCGCGGCGAGTCGAAAGGCTTTGGAAAATGTCCGCAACACAATCCAGTTGGGCTGCGCGGCTAATTCAGCGACTACTGTCTCTTGACTAAACTCGAAATAAGCCTCGTCGATAACCACCAAAATTTCTGGTGGCAAACTCCGCATCCAGTCCAATTCTGCCGCAGTCAGAGCATTACCTGTCGGCGAATTGGGATTGACCATAAACACCACTCGAATTGGCGTACCTTGGCGATCGTCAATTGCCGTTTGCGCCGCAGCCAGATCGACTTCAAAGTTTGCCACAGATCGATCGATACTCACGACCGGAATCCCTAGCGTCTGCGCCAGAATGCCATACATGCTAAAAGTCGGCCCCGCGACTAAGATACTACCCGCACCGCCTACACAAGTCGCAATCAGCAGCGATCGCAATAACTCGTCCGAACCGTTGCCGACACTAATTTGGCTGGGGAGAATCGGATCTGTCAATCCGGCTGAAGCGGCAACATAACCCGCAATTTCCGCCTTGAGGCGGTGATGTCCCCCATCTGGATAGCGATTGCTCTCGATTCTCGTGCCGAGAGGCTCCGCCAACGATTCTACCCAGGTCTGTGCCAATTTTTGCTTGAGTTCGAGCGGTAGATCGTAGGGGTTCTCATTCGTATCTACTCGATCGATCTCCACTGTCACAGCTTGCCCTGCCGCTCCACCCGGATGCGGCGTGTATGCCTGCAAGCTCGTCAGGTCGCTGCGAATGAAGGGCAAAGCGGCGACGACACTAGGATCTTGGGTGTGAGTAGTAGTCATGATGAGCGTTGGCAAAGCCTCTGGAGCATGAGATCGGATGTGAATCACCATCATAGAATCGATCGACAACGAAATCGAGGGAATCGATTAAATATTTATCATTGACCTCGGTAGCAACTATGATTGCGAAAATAATCTCGTAAAGGTATTGACAGCACTTAATATATCTCGTATATTGATAAATGTCTGAAACAAGCCCCCATCGTCTAGAGGCCTAGGACACCTCCCTTTCACGGAGGCGACAGGGATTCGATTTCCCTTGGGGGTACTTAGACAAGCATTTTTAAAAAGAGGTTAGACAAATAAGTGTCTGACCTCTTTTTGCATGGTTAGATACTGCTCTGCAAAGATAGACATTCAAAACAACGCTCATCACCTAAAGTCTAAAGCCTAATCCCTAACCCCTAACCTATGGATGCCGATTTTTTGCATATTCCAGTATTGAGCCAGGAAATAGTGACTGGCTTGGCGGTAAGTGCGGGTGGATGGTATTTAGATGCAACAGTCGGCGGCGGCAGACATAGCGAACTGATTTTACAAGCTGCACCCGATGTACGGCTGGTGGCGATCGATCGGGACTTACAAGCCTTAGATGCAGCCAGAGCTAGATTAGCACCCTACGGCGATCGCGTGCAGTTTTGGCATGGTAATTATGCTGACTATCCAGCAGGAGAACAGCAATTTGATGGGATTATTGCCGATTTGGGGGTGAGTTCGGTGCAATTGGATCTCGCCGAACGCGGTTTTAGTTTTCGGAATGAAGCACCGCTGGATATGCGGATGGATCGCTCTCAGGAGACGACAGCCGCCGATTTGGTTAACGATACTCCTGAAGCTGAGTTAGCACGGCTGATCTTTACTTATGGGGAAGAACGTCTCTCGCGGCAAATTGCCCGTGAAATCGTCGCCGGACGGCCATTTACAACGACTACCCAGTTAGCGTATACGATCGGTGGTGCCGTACCCAAGTCCTATCGTTATGGGCGCATTCATCCCGCGACGCGCACATTTCAAGCATTACGGATCGTCGTCAATCAAGAACTCAGTTCGCTCGAACGGTTTTTGGTAGTCGCGCCGACGTGGTTAAAACCGGACGGAAAGCTCGGACTGATTAGCTTTCATAGTCTCGAAGATCGGATTGTCAAGCACTCTCTTAGAGCCAATGAAACCCTAACGGTGCTCACTAAAAAGCCGATTATCGCCACTGAAGCTGAATTAGCTGCTAATCCGCGCGCTCGATCGGCAAAATTGAGATGGGCGGTATATCGATCGAGTAGCACCACAGGTCGGCGTCGCAAGTATCAACTTGAAGATGTCTAGACACAAAAACGGCTGGTAAGAATCTTACCAGCCTGTGAAAGCTTAAACCCCGATTTCCCTTAGTAATGTGAATTTACAGTTAGGTCAGCACTACTAAAAAAGAATTATTAAAATCCATGTTGCTATATTTAAAAGTCTTTAAATTAGCTGTCTGAATTTATATATGAAATATATCGCATTCGATCGGTTGCAGACATCAGCCATTTGATGGAACTTATTATTGCGATCTAGCGTCATAGATCGCTTGTCTGCAATTTGGACGAGCATTCGGAAAGACCAGACAAGACAGAATCGTTGGCAGTACTAGAACAAAGCCAATATCCTCAACCCGAACTGACGTTTATTAATCGATCGTGAGATCGGACGATAACTAGCACGAGCGGCACGAAGCAGATCGCGACCGCGCCGAGCCGATTTCGATCGCTGTCTACGAGATTTGGCTTAGGCGAATTGCTAGCAAGCAGATCGCAATTTCCGCTAGAACTCTGAAAATTTAGGCAGACTCCGGCTTTGGTACAGAGGTGGGATGAATTAACAATTCGGCAGTCGATCTTTTCTCCACCATTTCGCGTGTAATCGTACAGCAGGTGAGATCTTTCCGCGAAGGCAGTTCGTACATCACATCGAGCATCAACTCTTCTACAATGCCGCGCAGTGCTCTAGCCCCAGTTTTGCGACGGTGAGCTTCTTTAGCGATCGCGCGAATGGCATCGGGATGAAACTCTAGGGTCACATTATCCATATGCAACAGTTTCTCATATTGTTTGACGAGGGCACTGCGCGGTTCTGTGAGAATCGATACTAGTGTATTTTCATCTAAGGGGTTGAGGGTGGCAATTACGGGCACCCGACCGATAAACTCGGGAATCAATCCGTATTTAACCAGATCTTCCGGTTCGAGATGTTTCATCATATCCGCAGTGCGTTGCTCGCGGTTGATATTCTCGCCTGGTTGGATAAAGCCCATCGACTTTTTGCCCATCCGTTGTTCGATCGTCTTCTCAAGGCCGACGAAGGCACCACCACAGATGAACATGATGTTGCTAGTATCGATTTGGATACAGTCTTGATAGGGGTGCTTTCTACCGCCTTGGGGTGGAACGCTGGCGATGGTGCCTTCGAGCATTTTTAGCAGTGCTTGTTGGACGCCTTCACCAGAGACATCGCGAGTAATAGAGGGGTTTTCACTTTTGCGAGCGATTTTGTCAATTTCGTCGATGTAAATGATGCCACGCTGGGCTTCTTCGACATCTAAATCGGCGACTTGCAGCAGCCGGAGTAAAATATTTTCGACATCTTCACCGACGTAGCCAGCTTCGGTGAGTGTAGTCGCATCGGCGACGGCAAACGGTACGTCTAGCACTTTGGCAAGGGTTTGGGCAAGCATGGTTTTACCACAACCAGTCGGCCCAATCAGCAGGATATTCGATTTTTGGAGTTCGACCCCATCGTCGGTGGCATTGGCTTTATGAATGCCATTGACGCCAGCAGCAGCATTTTGGGACTGGGAGTCTTTATCTTGACTCTTAGCTTGAGCGTAGCTCAGTCGCTTGTAATGGTTGTAAACAGAGACCGAGAGGACTTTTTTGGCTTCATCTTGGCCAATGACATGCTCGTCGAGATATTTCTTGAGTTCTCGCGGCTTGGGCATCTGGCTGAGGTTCATCGGCACCGATTCGCGACGTTTGCGTGGGGGTTCGGCTTTGGCAGGGGGATGAGTTACGGGTCCATTGGGATCGAGTAGTTCTTCATCGAGGATCTCATTACATAGCTCTACACATTCGTCACAGATATAAACTCCCGGCCCCGCGATTAGCTTCCGGACTTGTTCTTGAGACTTGCCACAAAAAGAACACTTGAGATGAGAGTCATAGTTTTTAGTAGCTGGCATATTAGTGAGCGTGCCTCGTGAAGCAATATTATAGTTACGATCGGTGCTGGCGAGTTCGATCGAGTCGATCGCTACTTTTGGTAGCATGAGGCGTTTACCTAAAGCAGGCTACGCCAACGACTGAGTTAGTATCGATCGCCGTTTGATGAACTAGCCAGTTGATGATTGCGATCGTGCGAGCAACTGAAATTATAGATTTAAATCCGTGCAGATCGATCGAGACTAAATAATTCAATTTTGTTACTAACCAAACTAGATCGTCCGCATTCAAGCGCGTTCGATAATCTTATCGATCGCTCCGTAGGCGAGAGTTTCTGCGGGTGACATCCAAAAATCGCGCTCGGTATCTTCGGCAATTTTCTCGATCTGCTGTCCGGTATGCTGCGCCAGCAGACCATTGAGATGATTTTTGAGATAGAGAATTTCGCGAGCTTGAATTTCGATATCTACGGCTTGACCTTGTGCGCCGCCGAGGGGTTGGTGGATCATGATCCGCGAGTTGGGCAAGGACATGCGTTTGCCTTTGGCTCCAGCAGCTAACAAAAATGCGCCCATACTGGCGGCCAAACCATAACAAATCGTTACGACATCGGGTCGAATTTGCTGCATGGTGTCATAAATTGCCATGCCGGCAGTAATCGATCCGCCTGGTGAATTGATATGTAATTGAATATCTTTTTCGGGATCTTCAGCTTCGAGAAAGAGCATTTGAGCCACTAATGTATCGGCGACACTATCGTTGACTTCGGTGCCCAAGAAAATCATGCGTTCGCGTAATAATCGCGAGTAGATATCAAAAGCGCGTTCGCCAGATCCAGATTGTTCTACCACCATGGGCACCACGCTGGTACCGGCATAGATTTCGCTCTGGTTGTAGCTTCTAATCGACCCGTAAGAAGAGTTGGAGACAATCATGGTGGAAGAGGTAAGAGGGGAAAATAAACTAAGCTTGTCTACGGGTGAGTTGCACGTAGATAATTGAATTATACCAATCTCTTCAATAATGTTGTTGTGGCAATAGACGATCGGGAGTGCGGAAAACATCACTAAACCGAGACAATCGCGGGTTAAATTACCTGAATCGGATTGCGAGGAGAGCGGGTATTTGGGAATGAGAGCATTTTTTTTCCACCATCATTCCCACCCGATCTGCCCCGCTCGGGCAATTATTCAGTGACTGCTTCAGCCAAAATATCGATCGCTTCAGCTTCACCAGCCGCAGTGGATTCATCATCTGCTGCTGGCTTGAGCGAGCCTTCGGGTACCAATTCTACTTTGGCATGGTCTTTGAGCCATGCTAAGGTTTGCTCTTTTTGGAGATCTTCAGTAATGTAAGCCCGCAGCCGATTTTCATCAATGTTTTCGCCAGCTAATTGAGGGATCACTTCAGACATTTTGGCAGCAATTGCCTCATCCGTGACGGTAATGCCCTCTTTTTTGGCAATTTCTTCGATCGCCAGTTGCTGTTTGAGGTTATTAATCGCATCAGCCCGACAATTCTCTTTCATTTTGGGGATAGTTTCCCGTGTAAAGAGCTTATTGACATCCATCCCGTATTGGCTGAATTGATTGGCCATTTGGTTGAGGATATTCATCGTCTCCCGCTCGATCAGGGTTTCGGGTAGATCTGCTGCGGCAACTTCAATCAAAGCGGTTTCGATCGCCGTGGTGATGTTTTGGTCGGTGGACTTTTGCGCTTGTTCTTGGAAGCGGGTCGCGATCGAGGCTTGGTACTCTGTGAGGGTATCAAAATCGCTAGCTTCTTTAGCAAAATCGTCATCTAAGGCTGGTAATTCCTGCTCTTTGAGATCTTTGAGGACGACATTAAAAATCGCTGGTTGGGCGGCCAAATCTTCGCGCGGGTAATCTTCGGGAAAGACCACGTCGATATTTCGCGTTGCGCCGACGCTCATGCCGACAATCCCATTGACCAGATCGGCAATAAATTTCCCTTCCGATAATTCGATATCAAAATCTTCTGCCTGCGCGCCGCTAATTTCGGTACCATCGGGAAGTTTGCCGCTATAGTCTACGACAGCAATATCATCGAGTTGTGCCGGACGACCGACTACTGGAATGGTCGTAGCTTTTTCGCGACGTTGACGATCGATAAAATCTTCAACTTGGGCGGGATCGTAGACAATTTCCTCAGCCTTAACACTCAAGCCAGTATAAGTGCCCAAGCTAACTGCTGGCGGTACGTCTACCGTCGCCCCAAACGTCAAAACTTGACCCGGGACGTATTTTTGCAACAGTTCGTCGAAATTTGACGTGATTTGGTAATTACCGATCGCGGGTACGGCTTCTTGCTTGATGGCTTCGTTAATTGCTGGTTCGAGCAAAGCTTCTAGGGCCATGGCTTTCACCTGTGCTTGACCCATTCGTTGTAAAATTACTTGCCGAGGAATTTTTCCTTTGCGGAACCCAGGAATGTTGGCTTTTGTCGTCAGGTTTTTGATGGCCTGTTCGTAATATTTAGTCGTTTGGTCTCCGGTAACTTCAATCTCTAAACCAATCCGGCTTTGTTCGAGTTTTTCCTGGGTAACTTTCATGATGTGTATGTCTAACAACAGTCAATGGTGAGATGTAAGGGCTGGGCGATCGTCTAATTATGATATGCTAACGCTATAGCCAGTGGACGATCGAGGATAACTGCTTCGTTCGCCTTTGCGGGCGGCTGACAACCTTTATTCGACAGCAATCCTAATGCCTAGCGCAGATGGCGATCGTCGCATAACTTAATGAGAATGCGCAGTTTATCTACAAGATTCATCTACTTGATGATAGTACATTGCCGTTAGGTATTAAGTATTTAAAGATTAAGTATTTAGAATTTGAGATTTAGTGAAGATCTGGTGACTATAGTTGTAGTCAAGATGAGGTCGGCTAGCGATCGGTGGCTAACTAGTAGATATTAAGTTGTAAGAGCAACAGCACGCTGCCTAACTTAGGGATCTGCAAGCGACGAGAAGTGCTAAACCGATCGCCACCCATGTTAAATTCGATCGATATTCAGTAGTGGAGGCAGCTTTCTTGGCCGATTTATATCGCGTGGCAATCTTAGGGGCGACAGGTGCCGTTGGGACGGAATTAATCGAACTCCTGGCTCAACGCAATTTCCCGATTGCCGAACTCAAGCTATTTGCGTCGCCTAAGTCCGCAGGTACGAAATTAAAATTTAAAGGTGCGGAAATTTCGGTCGAGACAGTCACCGAGCGATCTTTTGACGGCATCGATATCGTGCTGGCTTCGGCTGGTGGCTCGACTTCCAAAGCACTTGCGCCGCAAGCCGTAGCCGCTGGAGCAGTAGTCATCGATAATTCCAGTGCCTTTCGGATGCGGGATGACGTGCCATTAGTAATTCCAGAAGTCAATCCGGCTGCCGCTGCCCAACATCAGGGGATTATTGCTAACCCCAATTGCACGACGATCCTAATGGCCGTCGCGATCTATCCGCTGCACCAGATTCAGCCGATTCAACGGATCGTTGCGGCAACTTATCAGTCTGCTAGCGGTGCCGGTGCTAGAGCGATGGCCGAAGTCGAAACGCAAAGTCGAGATATTTTAGATGGGAAGACACCCAAACCAGAAATTTTCCCTTATCCCCTAGCTTTTAATTTATTTCCCCACAATACCCCGATCGATGAAACTGGGTATTGCGAGGAAGAGCTAAAGATGGTCAACGAAACGCGGAAGATCTTCGGGACGCCCGATCTGCGCGTGACAGCCACCTGTATCCGCGTTCCCGTTCTCCGCGCCCATTCAGAAGCAATCAACCTCGAATTTGCCAGTCCCTTCGATCCCGATCTCGCTCGATCGATCCTGGCAAAAGCTCCTGGTGTAAAATTAGTCGAAGACTGGCAGGCCAATTATTTTCCGATGCCGATCGATGCTTCGGGTAAAGATGAAGTCTTAGTCGGACGCATCCGCAAGGATCTCTCGCACCCCAATGGGTTAGAATTATGGCTCTGTGGCGATCAAATCCGCAAAGGTGCCGCTCTCAATGCCGTCCAAATTGCCGAATTATTGATTGAGAAGAATTGGCTCAAGCGGAAATAGGGAATAGAGGGAATAGGGGATAGGGAATAGGGGATAGAAGTTTGCGCTTTGCGTCGATCGAAGAAATTGGATGCATTCAACGCAGTAAATATCATCCTTCTCTGTTGCCCCTAACCACTAACCCCTAACCCCTATCCTCTATTCCCTAACCCCTAACCCCTAACCCATGACAATCGATTTCGGACGAGTCATCACGGCCATGATTACCCCCTTCGATACCGAAGGAAACGTTCACTACGCAGAAGCAGAGAGATTAGCAGCACATTTAGCCGCCAATGGTTCGGATGGAATTGTGGTTTGTGGCACGACTGGGGAATCGCCAACCCTAAGTTGGGACGAGGAATATCAACTCTTTCAAGTCGTCCAATCGGCAGTCGCTGGTAAAGCCAAAGTAATTGCTGGTACCGGATCGAATTCGACTAGCGAAGCGATCGAAGCTACCCAAAAAGCTGCTAAACTAGGAGTAGATGGAAGTTTGCAGGTTGTGCCTTATTATAATAAGCCCCCTCAAAGTGGGTTATATCAGCACTTTGCCGCGATCGCTGCTGCTTGCGACTTGCCGATGATGCTATACAACATTCCCGGACGTACCGGACAGCAGTTAGAGCCGGAGACGATCGCCAAGTTAGCAAAATTAGACGAAATTGTTGCAATTAAGGAAGCTACGGGTAATCTAGATATAGCCAGTCAGATCCGCAGCCTGACCCCACCAGACTTTGCGATTTATTCGGGCGATGACTCCTTAACTCTGCCGATCCTCTCTGTCGGCGGTACTGGAGTAGTCAGTGTAGCCAGCCACTTGGTGGGCGATCGCATTCAGGAAATGATTGCGGCATTTGCCTCCGGGCACCATCAGCTAGCGACCAAGATTCATATCAAACTATTACCGCTATTCAAAGGACTCTTTTTTGCGCCCAACCCCATGCCGATCAAAGCAGCACTCAACTTGCAAGGTTGGGAAGTCGGTGGACTGAGATTACCCATGTGCGAACTACCGATCGAATCATTACCGCAAGTCCAGCAGCTACTGCAACACCAAGGATTACTCGGCACGCCGATCGATTCTTCAAAGCATTCCTAAAGATGACGGTTAACCGCATGCCAAGCTTGTAGAGATCCCAGCCGCCGCTGTAAGTCTATTCTAGTTTTCGAGCTTTAACACGCATCCTTGAACCGATCTAGACTAAAGATCGAAATGAATAATCTAGCCGCGATCGATTGACCCATTCCCAATAATATGATACAACTAAGATAACGAGGACAAATGCCCATAAGTTTCCAAGCTGTTCGGTTAGAACTTGACAAGTTAGCAGCATAGTTATTGTCACTATTCCAAATAGTTAAAGCAGATCGAACTCTGAGTAGTCCGAAATCAGCCGATCTGAGATTGAGTCCGATTTATTCCGAATCTCGATCGCCAAACATTCAGTTAGTTTAATAATAGCCAGTGCAAATTTCTAGCGCATAGTTTTCGTAGATTATATTATCTATATTCTGCTCAGAGTCCGGTTGTGTCACCGTTAATGCAGATCTTCTTCTCGTAAACCTGAAGGATAAGATCGAGCGAACGACACTCCAATATTGCTACTACAGCTTTAAATATTTCTCGATTTTAAGATTCAGGCAAAACAGCTAATGAAGTTAGTTAGTGCTGAATAATCGATTGCCGCTGGCACGCCTTACGAGCGAAATAATCAGTTTTGTTTAAAAATTATCCAAATTAGCCAAGTTTATCTAAATGAGTCCAATTCTAAAATCATCCACCACCTCGATCCCTGCTAAAAACTCCAACCAACCTACCCTTAAAGTAATTCCACTCGGTGGTTTACATGAAATAGGTAAAAATACCTGTGTCTTTGAGATTAATGACGAGATTTTATTGTTAGATGCTGGTTTAGCATTCCCTACCGACGGGATGCACGGCATCAATATCGTCTTGCCAGATATGACCTATCTGCGGGAAAATCAGCACAAAATCAAAGGGATGATCGTCACCCACGGACATGAAGATCATATCGGTGGCATCCCCTATCACCTCAAGCAATTTGACATCCCAGTCATCTACGGCCCACGGCTGGCGATGGCGTTATTGCAAGGTAAATTAGAAGAAGCTGGCGTTGCCGATCGCACGAAAATTAAAACCGTTGCCCCCCGCGATATCGTCAGAATCGGTCAATCCTTCTTCGTCGAGTTTATTCGCAATACCCACTCGATCGCCGATAGTTTTACCGTCGCCTTACACACTCCCGTCGGCGTCGTCATCCATACCGGCGACTTCAAATTCGACCATACCCCCGTCGATGGTGAAGCCTACGACTATGCCAAACTCGCCGAACATGGTGAAAAAGGCGTGCTGTGCCTGATCAGTGATTCCACTAACTCTGAAATCCCTGGTTTTACGCCTTCCGAGCGTTCCGTCTTCCCCAACCTCGATCGGTATATCTCCCAAGCCAAAGGTCGGGTAATGGTGACAACCTTCTCCTCCTCTGTCCACCGGATCAACATGACGATCGAAATAGCGATGAAATACAATCGCAAAGTCTGCGTTGTCGGTCGATCGATGCTCAACGTCATCGCTCACGCACGGAACTTAGGCTATATTAACTGTCCCGATGATGTGTTCGAGCCGCTGCAATCTGCCAATCATCTTCCCGATGATAAAGTATTAGTACTGACTACTGGCTCCCAGGGTGAAACCTTAGCCGCCATGACGCGGATCGCCAACGGTCAACATCGCCAAGTCCGGATTCGCAAAGGCGATACGATTATCTTCTCCGCTAACCCGATTCCCGGCAATACGATCGCGGTTGTCAATACGATCGACAAATTGATGATGCAAGGTGCTAACGTGATCTACGGTCGCGATAAAGGCATCCACGTTTCCGGACACGGTTGCCTAGAAGATCAGAAATTGATGCTGAGCCTGACTCGTCCCAAATTCTTCATCCCCGTTCACGGCGAACACCGGATGTTGATCAAGCATTCCCAAACCGCCCAAAGTACCGGCATTCCCGCCGAAAACATGGTGATTATCGACAATGGCGACATCGTCGAACTGACCGAAAATAGCATCTGTAAGAATGGCAAGGTGCCTTCTGGCGTGCAACTAGTCGATAATGCTGGCATCGTCCACGACCAAACGCAGGTAATGGAAGAGCGCAAACAGCTTGCTGGCGATGGCGTCGTTACAGTTGCTCTGGCGATCGGGCTGGATGGTAAAATGATGGTCAAACCGCAGGTCAATCTCCGTGGCGTCGTCACTGCTGTCGAACAGTCGCTAATTACTGCTTTAATCCAAAAAACGATCGAAAATTGCTTGATCGATCGCTGGGATCGCTTTGCACGGACGTTTGAATCCGGTCAGCTCGATGTAGACTGGACGGGACTCCAGATCGAGCTAGAATCTGCACTCCAACGTTTAGTACGACGCGAACTGCAAAGTCGTCCGCTATTGGTATTGATGATGCAAACGCCTGAAGATGGCGAGACTAAACAGAAAGGTAAAATCGCTGTCGGGGCAAGTGCTGGTGCTGGTGCGAGTCATAGTTCTACTCCCGCGCCGGTTGGTCGCCGCAAGCAACGTTCGACCGCCAAAGTCGGATCGTAGATTTTCGGACAGCAGAGCTGCAGTAAGCTCATCGCTGTAATTTAGTTACTGAAAGAGGGTAGTAGCAATCACCATTGCTGCTACCCTCTTTTTAAGTTCTCAATCCTGTGAATAGAGTTATTTTCAGATACGGGTAATTTGGAGCTAACTAATTCCGAAAAAAGCGATCTACATCACATCATTCTCAGTAGCCAATCTAGGATAATATCTGCGTATCTATTACCGATCGACTCCTAAAGAAGCATATGCCTGCGGACTATGTGAAACTCGCCCAAACATATCTACGATCCAATCCATCCCGGCAACAAAGTTACTTCGCTGCCTTGACTAGATTCATGGGTGAGTCACCAAAGACAATATCAATGAATTGGTTGAAAGCTGAGTACCTGAGACAGAAGCTAACTGCCAAGGTCGAGCGTGATTGTGTTTCTTGAGCACGATCGATTTCTTAAGAAAGCCAAGATACCAACGCTGGGCGAGATAGAGCGATCGAGACTTCCCACGCCAACCGCAGCGATCGAGAATTTTTTAATAATATTTTTGCGAGGTGTCGTCCAGCAGAGCAGCCGAATGACCCCTTACTTTAACTTCATTAAATAGCCTTGCCTTGCGGGCTGATTTCGATTGCCTAGCGGCATGCTTGTGCGATTAAGGATCGATCGAGTCATCTTGTGAGCTTGGATAGGAACTAATAGACATCATCATGAGTACCAAGAGTCAACAAAAATATTTCTTCACCATCTCCTTCTAGATTCGGTACAAACTTAAATAAGATCCGATTACTGTAGTCAATGGAACACGACCAGGTTCCATCGAGATCGCCTTTAAGTTTGTGAGTCTTGAGACTGGGATGATAGAAATCTATCGATAACTGTTCTAGCGTCTTTGCTATTGGTTTAGCCATCTGAGGCGACTGCCTCAATAATCTTTTAACAGCACGACTAAATGCGGGACTCCAAACTAGATTCATAACAGATCGAGATCTGCCATGAAGTCAGCGGCAGAGCCTCTTTTAAAGTTTCCGGCAGCATATTCTTGCTCGGCGATCTTAACTTCGGCGATTAATTCAGCTCGTCGCTGTTCCTTGAGTCGATTATTGATAATCTCAACCAGCATGGTTTGTTCTTCGACTGGCAAAGCTTCAACAACAGCGATCGCGGTTTGAAATGTCGATGTTTGTTCGTTCATCGTTGGATCTCTTCTGATAGAGCGATATATTCTTCTATTTTACGTCGATCATGGGATGTTCGAGGTTGACTCAATATCGGCGATCGTTCTGTTTCGTTGGCGTAGCATCACCTTTGGTGAATCGCCCGTTCCCGCACCCACTGTTCAAACAAAGGAATCTCAATCTTATCGACATCTCGATCGCGTTCGATGACGTGATAGCGCAATAAGCGGCGACGGGCAGCGGTGAATTCGTAGTTTGTCTCAACATGAGGATTTCCCTGAGCCAACGCAATCAGGATCTGTTGTCCGGCAGTAACTTCAGCGAGGCTAATGCCTGTGAATTCCGTCCAAATGTTGGTGAAATAGGGTTCGCCGTTGGTGAAAGCGTCTTGGATCGCAGCTTGGAGCAGAGCGTTGGTGGCGAGTTGAGTGTGTTGGAGGTTGGCTTGGTTGACAATCGCGGAGCCGATTAGTTGGAGCAGGTAGGGTTGACAGCGGGTGAGGCGGAGGATTTCGGCGACGATACCAGCGTCGTACTGGAGGGTAAATTCGGGATCGGGATTGAGCAGGAGATCTTCGGCTTCGTGGCGTTCGAGGTAGTGCATTTCCATCGGGACGACGCTGATGAAGTAGTTACTCCAGCGAGTGCCGAGTTCTTCGAGGGTTTGACTCCAGAGAAGAGAAAGCCCAATCGATCGTAATGTTGAATCATGCTGCGAAGTTGGTCGAATAGGCATTCGCTAATCCGATTGTCTTTAATCGCACTGCCGATTTTTTCAAATTCGTCGAGGTTGAGGAGGAGACGGCGTTCGCCCAATTTGGGCAGGGCAAGATCGAGCCAGTCTTCGAGGGTGGGATAGGGTTGGGTGGCGAAATCTTGACGACCTTTGAAAATAGCGGCGCGATCTGGGCGGAAGGGATTGCCAAATTGGAAGGGGTTGAGGAGTTCGCCTTGAGATGTTTTCTGTTGTTCGGCAATTTCTAGTTCGAGGATATGTTGCCACCGCTCGATCGCAGGTTGCCACCTAATTATCGAGACTTTCAGACCGATTGTTAAGATACAATCAAGCTAATCACCTTATCAGTCCTAGCTATTCATGAGCCTCTCCGAACACGATCGCCTCATTCAAATCAGCACTCAAATCGAACAAATCGGTGCCCAACGTCTCGAAGCCCTCGCTCATCTGGCCCAACTCCGCCAAGTCTCCCTCTTAGAGCTGATGGAAAGCATCGGTATCCTTCCTGTGAGCTATGTCTAGCGAATATATTCCTGTTGCCTTGAAGCAACTTGTATTCGATCGAGCCAGTGGCTTATGTGAATATTGCCGCTCTCAAGCCAGGTTTGCCATCGATCCGCTAGTCATCGACCATATTCAACCAGTCAGCCGTGGTGGTAAAACTATCGCCGAAAATCTCGCCCTCTCTTGCCAAACTTGCAACAATTACCAATGAAGGATCGGCAATGGCTAAAAACTATACAGAGAAAGGCTTATAGTGAGCGGCTGAAGTAGACAGTGGGAGGTCAGATTTTACCCGCTCTGACGAACCACCCGATCGCGCCTCCGACTGTGGCGGTAAAGATGACAATCGCAATCTATTTCCAGTTCTTCAGCTCTCCAACCTTCTCAGCTAAATCGCCGACTGCTTTAGTATTCGATTCGAGATTGGTGATTTTAGCGTTAACCGTGTCAAACTTGCCCAACACTCTAGTTTCGAGTGTGTCGATTCTCCCATCCAGTTTGGTAAATTTAAGGTCTGTGTTCGCAAACCCCGCATCTACCTTTTTATCGATCGCCTCGATCTTCTTATCTAGTCCCAAGATAAGATCTTCCAATTCCCTGATGTCTGTGTTGGTTGCTTGGGTCATAATATGTAGAGTATATTTTGAACTTCGATTCTCCTACCGGAGACGCTTCGCGAACGCGCTGCTGCAAACAGTCTTTCGATCGATCTAGCCCTCGCCTTCACTGGTGGGGACTATTTCGATTATAGGGTGATGTGCAGTATTTCAAATAACCAGTACAAAGGAACAACCCGCGACTTTGACAGTCTATTCACCGAAACCCTTTTCTTTGGCAGTGATAAGCCCCGATCTGACGAGCGGCACTTGACGACAAAATATAGATAAAAACAGTGGGCGAAGTGGTGGGCGATCGCATCGTCAAGCATTGTCAACTGATGTGTTGAAAATGAATTAACTGTCATTCAGGTTTCAATTTTTTCGAGATAAGTATGACTCTAGAGTGTTATCCTTCTGCCTTGATTCGAGGAGTTTAATTTGAGATAATAACCCAGATCGATCGGAGAATGAAAGATCCTCTTTTAAGAGAGGATTAATTTGACTAAAGCAACCGATGCTTTCTTTCAAAATATCAAGAGGACTTTCATGTGCTTGAAGTGCAGTATCAGCTATGCCACCAAATCTTTTAGATTCAATTTGAGCAAATGATTTCATTGATAGCTTATCTCGATCTATACTTGCTTTTAAAGCGTCGATCGAACTTTTACCTGCTAAACCACTAAGCTTTACAGCATTAACTTGAGCAGTCGAGCGATCTAAGACAGGTTGAGATAAGGCATCAAGAAAAATTTGTTCAATTGCTTGAAAACGTCTAGATCGAAGTGATGATTTGTCATCTGATGCAATAGAAACTTTAGCTGATGAACAGGTAATATCTAATTGATGACTAGATTCCTTTGGCTCCAATGATTTTACATCTGTATAACTGGGTAGATGATAGAAAGCTTTGTCAAGGTTAGAGATTTGCTCTGAATTAATTACTAATACAGCAGGTAAATCTTTAATATTTTTTGAAAGATTAGCTTCTAGATGATTACGTTGCTGTAAATCACTCAATGTGATAATATTCAATTCCTCTGACGAGAAATCACTAGGCTTATGTGTCACTATTGCACTGATATTTGCTTCGATCGCTAGTTGTATTTCAACTGCTGATTCATAATCTAGATCGGACAATAATCTAGCTTTCTGTGCAACAGCTTTAGTAAGGCGTAATATTTTGATTCTTTTTTTTATCCCAGAAACTTGTCGATTTGATATTTCCAATCCATTCAATGCTTTTAGGAAAACAGCGATCTTGCCTAATCCAGGTTTTGAGATGTATATCTGAATAGATGAATTAGACCCAAATATTTTAGATAAATAGTTAACTTCATTAATAAACTCATCACTACGATTCAGAAAAAACTCCAGGAGAGTATCAGCATCAAGAAGTATTTCCATTAATTATGTTCCTTGACTTCTTGAATGGATTGTTTCTTCTCGCGTGTTTGAGCTACTTTCTTTGTATTGCCCAAATCACGAATACTTGATAGTTCGTCTGCATTAGACTCTGAAGCTACGGTTTTACGAGGTCTACCACCGCGTTTGCCGTTATCTCTTGAGGCTTGGGCTTTGCTTGGCGATTTCGACTTCCCACCGTGACGACCTAGCTCGGCCATCCAGGTTTTAGAACCGAATAACCCCGATACTAATTGCGCTACTCCGAGATCTGCGTCTAAACTTTCCCAGTGCAAAGCAGATCCAGTTGGCATAATCTCCACTTCGGCTAGCTGTTCTGGAGTGCCATTTGCTAATCCTTGTAACAGTTGATATGGAAAACCCATCATCACTCCGTTAGTTAGCTCAATGAATACTCGTTCGCTATCTGCTGCATACCAAGCTTTGACAGCTCTGGGTTCAGTTTGGGCTAAAGCTTTGCCAGCAGCTCTGGCTTCGTCGAACTGTGCTATTAATTCGGGACTAATATTACTCATGAATTTCTTTCCATTTTTCTAAAAGCTCGACTTGATGCTCGATTACTAGACTCAAAGCTTTGGCTAGATCCTTGTTGCCGATTTTCCCTTCAACATTGAACACTCTGGGTTCGACCAACTCTATCTTTACTTCTGCGTCACTTTTGAAAACATGTACGTGTGGAGGAAGATGGTCGTTAGGCCAAATCACAATCCTGAACCCATCTTGTCTAATAATTGTTGGCATCTTTACTCCCCCAAACTCTATCATAACCTATCGCTTGGGTTTTGCGATATTTACTCCGATTGATGTGAAAGCCGTTGGTGGGCTGCGCTAATCTCTTCTTGTAATTTAGCTTGGAGTAATGCTTGGGGCGGTAATACGATCGAATATTCAGTGACATGGATGCCACTTTTATCTAGCTCTAGTAGCTTGACTTTGAATAAAAACAAAAACTTGGCCATTAGGACAAGTTTGTTTCCTAAAAGCCTTACTAGCAAGACGTTACCGACAGAAGCCCTCAATGAGGCTTGAACTCATGACCTCTTCATTACCAATGAAGTGCTCTACCACTGAGCTATGAGGGCGATTGTGAAAGTGGGCCGAGTCGGATTTGAACCAACGTAGAGTCACCCCAGCAGATTTACAGTCTGCCGCCATTAACCACTCGGCCATCGACCCATTTGTTTCACGATTATTAATCCTAGCATGGATGTCTTAAAAAGCCAAGCTAATTGCTAAACATTGGTGAAATTCCGAGCTTCTAGCTGGGATAGCAGTTCGCTACAGGCATCCGTCAGCAGGTCGAGAACATAGTCAAAGCCATCGGCACCGCCATAGTAGGGATCGGGGACTTCTTTGTCTGGGTGTTGGGTGGCAAAGTCACACATCAGTTTTACTTTGTCTTGATATTGTCCCTGTGGGTCGAGTGAGAGGATATTTTGGTAGTTTTCGCGATCCATGGCCAGGATCAGGTCGAAAGCGGTGAAGTCTGCTTTGGTAAATTGTCTGGCACTGCCTAACATGGGAATCTGACGGTTGGTGGCAGCGGCTTGCATTCGACGATCGGGTGGATTGCCAGCATGGTAGTTGGCGGTGCCAGCGGAGTCGCATTGGATGCGATCGCTAACACCAGCCTTATCGGCGAGATGATTCATGATATTTTCGGCAGCGGGGGAGCGGCAGATGTTGCCGAGACAGACGAAGAGGAGTTTCAAAATAGGGGATAGGGGGTAGAGGGTAGGGAGTAGGGAAGAGATATTAGGGAATTAGAAGATCGCTTTAATCCTTTCGATCGCGTCTAGATAATCGGGGATGGTTTCGCCAGTGGCGATACAGGCGGCTCGATCGACGGAGATCGGATCGGTACCGGAGAATATCTTACCAAACTCGATCGTCTGGCCGCGATCGGGTTTCCAGTCGGGGCTAATAAAACGTAAGTCGGCGTCTACGACTGCGCCGTTGAAGAGGTGTCCGATCGAGAAGTAGACGTCTTGGAGAATTTTGGGGACGGAGGGTTGGTGGAGTTGTCCGCGTGAGTTGAGGCTGCGGGCGTGGTATTTCGATCGCGGAAAGAGTCCGTAGAGATTTTTGAGAGATGCGGAGATTAGGGGTTTATCTTTGAGGATCGTGCGTTTGAAGGTGCCGACGGTAATCCGACAGTCTACTTGTTGCAGCAGTGCGGGTGCCCACATGGTTTTGAATCGCACTGGAGTGGGGGCTAGGTTGGGATATTCGATGAGTGGAAGGGTATCGGCGTCGAGTAGTTCCATGCCATCGTCAAATAGCCCATATAGGCCATGTTTGCTAGCGATGTCGTGGAGACTGACTGGGGAACAAACGCCTTCGACGATCGAGATGATGGCGTTAGGGCTAGCTTGGCGGAGCGATCGTAACACGTTGCCTAAGACACCCATACTGACGGTGACGGGTGCCGCAACGGGATAGCCGAGGTTGGGTTTGACCAGGATGTGGCGAGCGTCATAAGCGGATGCTGGGGGCTGATAGACGAAGGTGGCGGTTGGTGCGGTAGAGATGTCAGACATGAGAGATGGCAGTGCCAAGAGTACAAGACTAAAAATAAAGTGTCGATTTCGATCGGGCAAGCGTCCAGGATGGCTTTAAAATTAGAGTACCAATACTAAAGTCCCGATCGCGATGAGGCAACCGCCGAGGATGACTTTGAATGTCAGTGGTTCGTGGAGAAATAGTGCCGAGAAGATAATTACCATCATGACACTGGATTTATCGATCGGGGCGACCTGGGCGGCTTTACCGAGCTGAAGTGCCTGAAAGTAGAAAATCCAGGATAAGCCAGTGGCGATGCCAGAAATAACTAGGAAAATTAGCGATCGAGTCGAAATCGTGGCTAAATGGCTGATATTACCTTGGGCTAAGACGATGCCCCAGGCGATGAAGAGAATGACCACCGTGCGGATGGCAGTGGCTAAATTAGCATCCACATTTTCAATCCCAATCTTGGCAAAAATGGTCGTTAATGCCGCAAAGAAAGCTGAAAGCAACGCATAAATCCACCAAATGTTCGAGCTATTTTCCATGTATTAATCTACCCAGATAGTGATGGTGTTTGAGTGGCATTCATTTTTTCGATCGATCTGGGATACAATGACGGTCTGATAATATTGGTAGAGATTCCAAAAATCGTGAATACTGGCGATCGAGATTAGTCAAGCTCGATTCATAGTTGAAAACACCACCTAAACGAAATAAGAGCAAACGATCGGCATTTACTAGCAATGACCCTCTATTAGTTTAACTATTTCCCTCACTGCCAACATGTCAAATCCCAACTCTTTTCCAACTACTTATCATCAACCAGAAACATCTCGGTTGGGCTATTTTTACGATCGACCGGGAACGACGCCAGGGCAATTACATATTCATGAGGACGCACAGCCAGCAGATTTAGTTTTAATCGACTACGATCGAGATCGTGCCGAGCGGATTTCGATCGATAAACCAGAGCTAATCTATAAATATCTGAATACTCATACTGTATCGTGGATTGATGTTCTGGGTCTGGGTAATCTGGCGACATGGGCAGCTTTAAGCCCGATTTTTAATTTACATCCACTATTGGTAGAAGATGTGGTGAACGTGCCCCAACGTCCCAAAATCGAACATTATCAAGATCAGCTATTGATTATTACGATTATGGTCGTACTTGCACCCGATCGAACGGGATTTAGTAAAGAGCAAGTTAGTTTGGTTTTGGGTAAAAACTATTTATTAACAGTGCAAGAAGAACCAGAAGAAGATTGTTTTCATGGCGTTCGCCAACGAATTGAAGTCGATCGTGGGATTATTCGCAAGCAAGGTGCTGATTATTTAGCTTATTGTTTGCTAGATGCGGTCGTCGATGGCTATTTTCCAGTGTTGGAATATTATGGTGAATTAATTGAGGATCTTGAAGAAGAAGTGATGGCGCGTCCCGATCGATCGACGTTGGCAAGAATTTACAAGATTCGACGCGAACTCCTAACGCTCAGACGCGCAATTTGGCCGCAACGCGATGCAATCAATTCCTTGATTCGTGATGGTAGCGATCTGATTAGTAGTGAGGTGCAGGTGTATTTGCGAGATTGCTACGACCATACAATTCAAGTGATGGATATGGTTGAAACATATCGAGAACTCGCTACTGGCTTGATGGATGTCTATCTGTCGGCTGTCAGTAACAAAATGAATGAAATCATGAAGTTGTTGACTGTTGTTTCGGCAATTTTCATTCCGCTTACTTTTGTGGCTGGGGTATATGGAATGAATTTCGATCGATCCAAGTCACCACTCAACATGCCAGAACTAGGCTGGTATTGGGGCTATCCCTTTTGTCTGGCTTTAATGTTCGTAATTGGCTCTAGTCTAGTGTTCTTTTTCTGGAAACGTGGCTGGTTTAAGTCTTCAATGTAGATTTAGGTTTTAGGTTTTAGGCTTTAGGTTTTAGGGGAAAGAAGTAACATCTCCCAGTCTCCTCGTCCCCCAGTCCCCATCTTGCTATGAACTCTCCTCAAGTTTTAGATGTCCAAGATTTAGCTTGGGCACTTGGTTTAATCGGTATTTCGATCGGTTTGTTGCAATGGCAGCGCGTGGGTTTAGCCAAGCAAATCGCGTTTGCTGCTGCCCGATCGATTTTACAATTATTAGTCATGGGTTTGGGTTTGCAGCTCGTGTGGCAATTTGATAACCCGCTGGTGACACTCGGCGGGATTGGCGCGATCGCACTTGCGACGACGATCGCCACTAGCAATCGGATTGGCGACCGAATCAAAAATTTACTGCCGATCGTCGGTGGAGCTATCTTCACGGGGCTAATTGTTGCCGTTGGTTATACAATTTTGGTAGTTATTAAGCCGACAAATTGGCATCAACCGCAGTATCTGTTAGCTTGTGCGGGCATCTGTTTGGGTTATTTGCTCAATAATACGGCGATTGCTGGCGAGCGGCTGATTGGCGAACTCGATCGACATCAAGCTGAAATTGAAACCCAGCTCAGTCTGGGTGCTACTCCCGCGCAGGCGATCGCGGCTTATCGCCAGACGGCGATAAAATCGGCACTAGTCCCGACGATCGATACTTTGATGGTGGCAGGTTTGGTGACGATCCCTGGCTTTTTGACGGGGGAATTAATCGCAAATGTGCAGCCAGTGAATGCCGCTGGCTATCAAATCATCGTCTTGTTTGCGGTGATGGCAAGTAACACGATCTCTGCGTTACTGGTGACAGGCGGCATTGCTAACCGTTATTTCAATCGATTTGCCCAACTGCAATCTCCTGACTAATGCTAGTGCGGCTGCACCCATTTGTAGGCAGATCTACTTACGCTACAATGATGATGATGTTACTGCGTTGCCGTGCGTACTCGACCGATTTTGGCGATCGAATATCTACTCCAAGTCTAGATAGTTTTGGGATGAATGAACCGAGGTATACCACGACATCGATCGACCGAACATCATCTGTGATTCGATCTAGATCGTAGAGAGCAATCATGGCGATCGACGCTAGTTTTAGTGACACCAACAATTTTACTTTTTCACTGTTTAAGATCCTAATTATGATGCAA
>NZ_JANPGM010000680.1:0-3495 GCF_031423935.1 Chamaesiphon sp. VAR_69_metabat_338 | reverse complement strand
CCCGTTCGCGGTGAATCTTATCGGAGTGGTAAGAAGTTTTCTTGTGGACATTGCGGCTGGGTTGGTGATGCTGACTATAACGGAGCGAAGAATATTTCTGCTCTTGGGGTGCCCGTAAAAGCACCTGAAGGTTCGGGATTTTCTTGAAATTAGCATGAACAGCTCAGGGCTATTGAAAGCCCCCGCCAGATTGTGAGTGCGTAAGCACGAAACAATTGGCGGTGGGTAATTTACTCCAGATTTGAGATTTTGGAGAAATGCAAAACATCCCTTACCTGGAAGCAAAAGCCAGGTAAGGGATGTCAATGTTTACGATCGGAATCGATGCCGCTAATTCCACAAATAATGTTCGGGAATCAAATCGTCAGGTGCGAATAAATGCGGACTCATCGGGGCGGATGCCGTGTCGTACCAAGATTCGAGTAAATCTTGAGTTTCTTGCATTTCACCGATCGACAAATCGCGGGGAATAATAATCCCGATACTGCGATCGGGAATCGCGACATAGTAACCTTCGGGAAAATATTTGTCTAAATACTGTGAGAGTAAGATTCGCGACGAGCCGAAGCCGTCATTATGCATCATAATCGCCCAGACGACACTGCCATCTTCGCGCAATTTCTGGTGCGTCCACAGTTCTTGAGAGGCGACTTTGAGGTTGATCGTAGCTCGTTGCTCCCAGTCGATCCCTTCATTTTCCCAAACTTCAACCATTTCTGGCGTCACGTCCTGATAAGCAACTCGACCTTTGGCATTGCGATCGACGATTACCCAGCTAAGTGCATAATCCCGCAATGGTAGTTCTTCATGCGGCGAGTTCCACATCTTGGACTTAAGGCAAGTCGAATGAATGATTAGGGGCATTAAGCGATCGATCGCATCAATGATAGTTGCTGACATAGTGCAGATGGGGAATGTGGTACTGATAACTACTCTCTGAACTTAGAGTACCCATCGGATTTAGTTCAATTTACATTGAGGGAGATGTTTTTTAGGGGAGCGGGGAGCGGGGCGCGGGGAGACGGGGGGACGGGGGGACTAAACGCTCGAAGAACGCTTGCGTTCAAACTCTCAATAGACTATCCACCATCCACTATTCCCTAAAACCTAAAGCCTAAAGCCTAAAACCTAAAGCCTAACCCCTAATTCAGGTGATTATCCCGATCGAGAATGACGACTTGTTCGATCGGTTGTTGCTCTTCTCGCGCCGCACCGACAACCACCAATCTTTCGATCTGTCCTCCTGGTAATGCACCATAAACCGCGCTGCCATTGCTGTAGACGATCTGCCCTTCTAGCCCCACATCATAGGCAACGACACCTTGGGCGATGACTTTGGGTTCGCGATGCGGAAATTGCTCGATCAATTCCCAGGAACGAGGTACTAAAGCTGGCGAATCAGGATCGCCAAACCGCCGATTGCGGGTCATTTCGGCTCCAACATCTACCAACCTGCCCAAAAATGACATTTGTTGAGATGGCATTATCGATTGTTGCGGTACTGCTAAGAGGGATGCCCCAGTGTGCCGATGTGTGAAAAAATTTAGCCACTGTAGTACTGCTGCCAGCAACCGTGCCGGAATTAAAATCGCCTCTTTAAGCAGTTGGGAAAACTTCACGCGTTGGCGCAGCGGACGGTAGGGACGGCGGATATAGTATAAAGTACCATCAGCAGTCATTTGGGGGCTGAGGAGGTCGTATTTGGGGTCGCTGGCAAGGGTAATTACTTCCTGCCGATCGATATCGAGTTGCTCGATCGTCGAGTGCTTTTGTTCGATGATATAACCGGCACCATCGCGCCCGATTCCTGCTGACTGAAAGACGATCGCCCGCCGAAAGCCAGGAATCCATTTGGGAGCCAAGTCGAGTGAGTCGCCTTCTGTTACCTGAGCCAGATGAACGGCATTGACTGGCATGGTGGCAATATTTGCAGCTCCATCTTTGCCGATCGCCGCACAGGCAATTAATTGATATTCGGGATTAAAATCGACCCGATCGATCTTAAAATCAGCACTGTGAAATAGTCTTTTTTCTTTAGGTTGCTGGCGTGGCGGCGGGGTTTTGGTTTCCGATATCGCCGCTACGGGCGTGACAAAGCGTTCGAGCGTAAAAATGCCGCCGACTTCTCCAGCTTCGAGGGTATATAGCAAGCGATCGGCACCAGTCGGGCACACACCTTGAACGGCTACTGGCACATGCGATCGATCTGGTTTGAGCGCGCCAGACATCCCCCCTGGCATTAAATTGGCGGTAATACTTTTTTGCTTCCAGCCATCGCGCCGCTGCCGCTGTGATTCTCGCTGCTGCACGGCTGCTCCAAATTCACTGACGATCGTCTGGACGGTCGCCTGACCCAATTTAAGGTAAAGTTTACCTCCGGATAGGTATGCAAAATTAAAACTCATGTGACAGTCTTCTGTAAGCGTTAGCTGGTGGGAGTTCGGGTATAGCGATATACTGACTATACCTACTCTACTGTTCCCCAAGAATCGCCTAGAGATCTCATTTTGCTCAAAATTACTAAAATTATTTCAGCGTCGAGAGCTGGTGGGGAATTGCCAAGGGCGAAATGCCCGCTAAATCCAGAATTTGGGGAATCAAATCTTCCCGTTTGACGGCCATCAGATGGACACCTTGACACAGTTGACTGGCCAATCGCACCTGCTCGGCGGCAATTTTGATGCCTTCTAACAGAGGTTCTGACGATCGCGCGAGTCGATCGATAATATGCTGGGGAATATCCACCCCAGGGACGTTACGGTTGATAAACTCGGCATTTTTAGCTGACTTGAGTAAAAAAATACCCGCCAGCACGGGCTTATTGTAGCCAATAGCAATCTGCTGCATGAATTTATCAAAGACATCAAAATCAGAAATGAGCTGACTTTGAAAAAATTGCGCACCAGCAGCTACTTTCTGCTCGAATCGCCGCTGCAAACCCGATCGACTTTTGCACTGGGGATCTACTGCCGCCCCGATAAATAAGTCCACAGATCCGTCGGGAAGGGGCTTGTCGTTGCCGTCGAAACCGCGATTGAGATTTGTAGCCAGCTTCAACAATCTGACCGATTCTAAGTCGAATACGGGTCGAGCATGAGGATAATCTCCTGCTTTAATCGGGTCGCCAGTGAGAGCTAAAATATTTTTGACACCTAATGCGTGTGCGCCCAAGAGATCGCCTTGCAATCCGATCCGATTGCGATCGCGACAAGCCAACTGACACACTGGCTCGATGCCATGCTGGAGCAAGATCGCTGCTGAGGCCAATGGCGACATCCGCATCACCGCTCTGCTGCCATCGGTAATATTCACCGCATGCACCCGCCCTTTCAAACAGGTTGCCATCTTCAGCATATGCGTGATATCGCCACCCTTGGGCGGCGCAACTTCCGCCGTAATTAGGAACTCACCAGCACTAGCAGCTTGTCGAAAATCGTTCACGATCGCACCCGAAAGACTACACCTTCTATCATACAGGGATTAGGCTTTAGGCTT
>NZ_JANPGM010000679.1:0-24028 GCF_031423935.1 Chamaesiphon sp. VAR_69_metabat_338 | reverse complement strand
TTTCTGGCTGGTTTTTGATTAGCTTGTCGTAAATCGCGATCGCTTGTGGATATTTTCGATCCTGATTGAACACCCGCGCCTTAGTCATAAATAAGAGCAGATCGGTGGGTTCTAAAGCGATCGCTGTATCGATCGCTGTGATGGCTTCATTATATTTTCTCAACTCCAGATAGTAATCACTCTGTCTTTGCCACATGTAGTAATGCGTGCGGCGACCTTCAGCAGGAATAGTCGCGATCGCCTTGGAGATTGCGGCTAAAGCTTGGGGGTATTTGTTATCAGATCTAAACGCCCGCGCTTTGCCATAATAGCCAGCCCACTGATATCCGTCACTTTTGGCGATCGCGATGTCGAATGCTTTAACAGCATCGGCGTATTTGCCGACTCGGTGCAGTTGGTTGCCATATTGCAACCATTGTTTGGCACTACCATCCGCTGGCGGTTGGGGAATCGTATCCCTTACGGCAACGACGGTCGCCAGTTCGCTAGCATTTAAGTCTCGGGCCATATTTTTACTGGTATTGAGTAATTGGGGACTAACTTTTAATTTTGTCGCTAACCCAATAAAACTCTGAATCGAGATCCCCAAGCTATTGCCAAAACTGAGATCTTTATTCCATTCTTGCTGCTTGCTACCGCCGTCCCCTTCAACCTTGCCATGAATCCCGATAACTCTACCCTCGGTATCGAAGATCCCGCCGCCACTCATCCCCCCGTAGCTGATACTGGTGTAGATCAGATCGTACCCGTCACTCTCAAATGAGAATTTATCTTGAGTCTGAAATTTGCTAAATTCTCGATCGCCAATATTCTTACCTGGATTGAGTTGCCATTGCCACAGGGGACTATCGATGCGCAGACGATCGGGAAATCCAGCAGCGAAGACAGTCGCATCTTTGCGAGGGCTGTAGTTACCCAGTGCGGCAACTGGATAGTTCGCATTACTCGTAAATTTGACGACCGCCAAATCTAGACCCTCCGCTAGGGTAATATCGGTCGGCTGGATGGTGTAACTCTCCTGTTCGTGCGTAATCGTTTTAATATCTGTATAAAGCTGCTTAGTTTTGTAGAGATCGAACACGACGTGTTTGGCAGTCAGGACGTAGTAGGTACTACCCTGCTTGGCGACAATGACCCCCGAACCATTACCGCCATTAGCTTCGATCCTGACCGTTTGTTGGCGGGTTTGGCGGTTGAGTTGCGCCATATATCCCGTTGGCGTGACTTGCCGTTGCACCTTGGGCAGATTGTCGTATTGATAAAGAATGTCGGGATTTAGTTGGGAGAGGACGTTATAAATCGGGATGCCCCAATTAGCCTTGGTATATTCCGCCGCGCGCTTGGGATTTGGTTTAGTACCATCAAAGTAGGTGTAACTGGGTAGCAAAGGTGCCGCGCCGATCGTATTGATGCCGACGACGACTGCCTTCCCACCACTAATCGCTAATACTGGCCCCCCGCTCATCCCTTGGCGAATGTTCTTTTCACCTTTATCGGTAACGTAGCCGATTTGAGTGCCATCATCGAGCGGTACGTCAGAGAGTTGAGAGACTTGTCCGGTGGTAAACCTAAGTTGGGCAGAGTCGAAGGGAAATCCCGCACTATAGATCTGGCGCGTTGTCGCGATCGCCGTGCCCGTATCGTATTGGAGATCGGCAAGCTGGTACTTCCGAGTGCTGGTAAATTGCAGCAGTGCGACGTCGTACTTAGGATTAATTTGGGTGTTTGGCACCAGTTGAGCGGTATGTTGTTTGCCATCGGCAGTCTGAATTTGAAATTTGGTACTCCTGCCGATGACGTGCTTGTTCGTGAGGAGCAGATAAGTAGTCGATCCTGGGGCACCTTTTGCCGCTTTTTTGCCAATTAATACTCCCGAACCGCCATTATTATTTTCCGCCACAATCCTCACTGCAATCTGGGTAGAGTGGGCGCGGATTTGTTGGGGGGTAAGCGGGTTATTTTCGGTAGCTGCATCGGCTAGCCGATGGGATGGTAATGGCCGCTCGACCCTGGGCGCAGCGGCGATCGCGGGGAGCAGGTGGGTAGCAAGCAAGAGGGCAGTCAGGACGGTGATTTTCATGTTTGAGGTAGAACGATTTGGGGATTTACATTCCTATCGGGCAAGTAATTTGCAAATATGCAGGGAGTTGGGAAAATAGGGGAGTGGGAACAGCAAATATCGGCAGGTACCCACAAGCGGCGTTTTTATGCGGGGGTTCCCCCCGTATAAAAAAACGTCAAGACGGCAACTGAAATCACGCGAAGGTTTCCTCCGCATGTGTTTCAGTCAGCGACGCATCGACCGGGAGGTTTCCTCCCGGTCGATGCGTCAAGACAAGACGGGGCACCCCTGCACACAATTAACCTGTAGGGGTGCCCCTCGTGGATACCCTGGATCCGGAGGTTGGGTTGAACGAATGTGAAACCCAACATCCACACAATCGTTGGCGAAGCCTACCGGAGGTAATCTTTGGGTGCGTTGGGTTTCGAGGCTCAACCCAACCTACAGCCTATTTACCGATCTGCTGGTGCTGCTGGATGAAGGCAGCGATTTTCTGTAAACCCACACCATCTGGTTTGAATTTAAATTGCCATTGCGTTTCGATCCGATCGATAAAGACACTCATAATACGCGACTCAATCCGATCCTCTTCGATAATTTCAGCCAACAGATCGGCGAGTAATGTCGGGTAATAGTTTTCACAAACCCACGTCAAATAATTGATATATTTAGCCAAAATTTCAGCCGATAACTCTCGCTCTGACTCGACTGGCGTGCGATCGAGATGAAATTCCTGTGCCAATTTGGAGATCTCGCGCTTGGATTGCCGCCCGATCGTGGTTTGGTGAACACCCAACTCGATTCCCGCTTCGGTTTGATCCAGATCTAATCCGAAGACGAGCAGGAAGATGCAGTTGGGTGGCTGTCGATCGAAAAGCTGAATTGCTCGCTCTCTAGTTTCGCAATCTTCACTCGTCCCACTTACTTGCGGCGCAGCTTGGAGATCTCCAAAATTCGTGCCGCTATCGGGTTCGCCGACGGGTATATCTAATGAATAAGTACCGATTTGTTTGTAGTTGCGGAGGATATTGCCCAGATACTGCAACAATTCGATCGCCATTGCTCGATCGACTATTGCTAACTGCACACTGGCTGGCTGCGATCGATACCTCGCCAGCAGCGCGTCATAATGATTTAGTTGGGGATTATTAGTGACAAATTGCTTAGCAATTACCGCTTCCCGAAAACATTGATGCAAGAGTAATAATCCTTCAAACCTCGACCCCTCCCGCTCGTGCTCTCGAAGCGCAGCTTCAATGCTGCTGCGATATAGCAACCCCAGATTCGTCCGCTTAAAATCTGTTGCATTCGGCAATGTCCGCAACCGATCGATTAATGATTGCCGAAACTTGTAATAACTATAGGTAGTAAAACTCTGGTACCAATCCAATCGATCGGGCTGAAAATTTCGCAGAAACTGAGCGGGATGACAAATGACGATCGAACCAGTCTGATAAATATCTGATAACTCGACTTCCTGACAATGGAATTTGAGCGGTTCAAAGATTTGCCTGCGGATCTGACTGTGAACCTTGCTACCGATGCCCCGACTTAAGAATAGCGTCTGTGCCAACAACGCCGTGATGCAGCCGCTCAGACATCTTTGCGCGGGTGTGTAACTTGGCAAATCCAGACTGGAAAGTTCGCACAATTCTACCACTAGGATCTGGGCGATACCCACAACTTGCGATCCTGCTAGATCGTCCGGAATACGTTGGTAGATATAACGCCTGAGTCGCGGATCTACATGCCACTGGAGATAAGGATGACGATCGATCGGTGTGGGGATCTGGTAAAAGTGCTGGCGATCCATCTTCTCGGTAAATTACTTCTGGCTACTCAGACAGTAGCGATTAGCTTTGTATCATAGCGCGAAGTATCTGTTCGAGCGGGTTTTTTTATCATCTACACATAATTCAAATCGATCGATAAGTTAGAGCTATATTTGTGATGACTAAACCGGATGTTTCGATCGCCGATCGGTTCGGAATCTAGGGACACATCACGCCGCAATTTAGGCAACCTGCGGCTGCTTACATTCAGGACTGTTATTTTTGGGACTATTGACACTCCGACTGACTGGATAAACCTGCATCGCAGCAGCGGGATAGGGCGCGAGTAACTCTTGGAGTCGATCGATTTTAGAGTTATTATCGAGCCACAGATCGTAGTTTTGGGGCGAGAGGATGACTGGCATGCGATCGTGAATCGGCGCGACCAGATCGTTAGCTGTAGTGGTAATAATGGTGCAAGTGTTCGCGATTTCTCCTTCAGGGCTATGCCAGTGCTCGTACAAGCCAGCAAAAGCAAACAACCCCTCATCTTGTAACCCGATAAAATAAGGCTGCTTCTGGCGGCTGCTGGGCACTTGCTGCCACTCATAAAAACCATCCGCCACAATCAGGCATCGCCGCTGCCGAAAGGCCGATCGAAATGAGGGTTTTTCAGCAATAGTTTCGGCTCTAGCATTAATTAATTTAGAGCCGATCGCCGGATCTTTTGCCCAGCTAGGAATCAGTCCCCAGCGGAGCGACTGAAGCTGCAATCCTTCATCTGGAGATCGAACGATCGCTGCCACTGATTGAGTGGGGGCAATATTATAGCTACTGCCTGGAATGTCGCTCTCTGGTACTCCAAAAGCTTTCGCGATCGCTGCTGCCGAACTCGATCGTACAAATCGTCCGCACATCTTGTTTCTCCCTGTTTGCCGCCATCTACTATTTTAGACTTGGGGTTAGCCTTTAGGTTTTAGGCTTTAGAGGATGTCTGAAAAGTCTAATTGCTTCGTTTACAGTATTTACAAAGGGTTGCGGTGAAAATGCATCAACAAGAAGCAGGGGTTTAAATCCCCATCCTAACAACCCAATTCTCAATTCTCTGCTTGGTGCAAGCCATGGGTCAGAAACCTCCGCGCGTAGGGCTTTGCCCCGCCGAAGGCGATCGATCCGCAATTCTCAATTAATTTAACACCCATGTCCAAGTTTTGCGGATAACCGCCACCCCGAAGCGGATCTCATCATCAATAGCAGCGACAGGATGGGTATAATTATAGAATCAACCCAGATCCATCTGTGAGAATCCATTGTCCCTGTTCCAACTGTGGCTTTACTTGACCCCGCCTCTGGCTGGTGCTGTTGTCGGCTATTTTACCAATGATGTCGCGATCAAGATGTTGTTTCGGCCCTATACGGCGAAATACATTGGTAAATACCAACTGCCGTTTACGCCTGGATTGATTCCGAGTAACCAAGAACGCTTGGCGACGCGGATTTCTGATACGATTATGGGTTCGCTGCTCACTCCCGTAGAGCTGCAAAAGATTGCCAAGCGATTGCTCGAAGTCGATCGCGTCCAAGCAGCAATTACCTGGTTGATCCAACTCGCACTCGATCGAATTCAGTCGGATAAAGAACAAAAAACGGTCAAAGTCCTCGCCAATATTCTCAAAGATTTACTCGGTGAATCCTTTCCGCGTTGGCTGCGGGTTTTAGCGCGTAAACCCGACTTTCTAGAGCCACAAATCGAGCGGATTTTCGATCGACTCATCCTCGAATTCGAGCTGACTGACGGACAGGCGGCACAACTAGCCGACTGGCTGATTAATGTGATTTTACCGCCAGAAGTGCTGCGGTTGGCGATCGTCGATTTTCTGACCGATCGCAATATTCAAGTCATTGACGAAGGTTTGCGCGAACAAAGTAGCGGTACTTATTGGGTCGTCGCCAACTTATTCGGCGTCAAAAACGCGCTCGGTCGGCTGCGAACGTTCTGCTTGGACGATCGCGAAAAAGCCAACCAGATTATTGCCAAACTGATTGTCGCGCTGAATATCCGCAATCGCGGTCAAGAATTATTACGCGAGCTGTCGCTTCAAAATTTACCCGTCGCCACTGTCAAACAACTCCGCAAAACCGTCAGTTCTACCGTTCGAGCTTATATTCAAAGCAAAGGTGTCGAATTAATTCAAGGGTTGACCGATTCGATCGATTGGGATGGGATTGCCAATGTCGTCATCGGTCGGTTGCGCAACTCGACGATTTTGACCTCATCTTTGGATGTTGTCAGCGCAGAACTCGCGATTATTATCGATCGCTATCTCGAACGCGATCTCGAACAAATTATTACCCAAGTTATCCCGATTTTAAATATCGACCAAGTAATTATCGATCGGGTTAAAGCGACATCTCCTGCCGAGCTAGAAGCTGGAATTCAAGGTATTGTCAAAAGCGAACTCCAAGGCATTGTCAATCTTGGCGGCGTCCTGGGTTTTCTCGTCGGTCTGATGCAGACGGGCTTCTTATGGTTTCAGAAGTAGGAGTTAGGCTTTAGGCTTTAGGCTGAAGAATATTGTAGGGTGCGTTACGCTGCGCGATAACACACCAAAGAATCATAAATTTACTAAAGCCTAATACCTAACTTAATGATTAATTAATTTTTCCGATTCAGAAAAACTGATATGTTTTTAAGTACTAGAGAACTTTAAGCGACAGATCTACGTCTAGATGGCTAACGGCAGATAGAGCTTAATCCAGCTATAGCTTTGCCGAGATCGACACACGTCAACTCAAAATTCACGCCGATCGATCTTCGAGATCTTTTCGGGAAAACGCGCATCGCGTGGTGAAGAGTATAGAGGAGTAGTGTGTAAAAAGTTTTATCAGCCACTTGTAAAGGGAGTTAAATACAAACTCATGCCTAGTGTAAAAACTCGAACGATCGGTCAACCCAAATATACAGGCGATATGGTGCGCACCTATCTCCATGAAATCGGTCGCGTGCCACTGCTCACCCAAGAGCAAGAGATTTGTTACGGTAAGCAAGTGCAGCAGATGATGCTCTTACAAGAGGTCAAGCAGAGTCTGGAGCAGACCTTAGACCGAACGCCGACGCCGATAGAATGGGCGAATGCGGCGACAGTCACCGAAACCGAACTCGATCGGTTATTGCGATTCGGTCATCAAGCCAAGCAAAAAATGATCGCGGCCAATCTGCGGTTGGTAGTGGCGATCGCCAAAAAATACCAAAAGCGCAACCTCGAATTTCTCGATCTGATCCAGGAGGGTTCCTTGGGATTGGAACGGGGCGTCGAAAAATTCGATCCCAGTCGCGGTTATAAGTTCTCGACTTATGCCTACTGGTGGATTCGTCAAGCGATCACTCGCGCGATCGCCCAACAAGGTCGATCGATTCGCTTACCGATTCACATTACCGAAAAGCTCAATAAAATCAAGAAAACCCAACGGGAATTATCCCAGCAACTCGGACGCAGTGCGACTTCGGCGGAAATAGCTGTCGAGCTAGCACTCGAACCCGCTCAAATTCGGGAATATCTCAGCATCTCCCGTTCGCCAATTTCGCTCGATGCCAAAGTTGGCGACAGGCAAGATACCGAACTCTCAGAACTGCTTGAAGATGGTGGCATTTCGCCAGAAAAATACACCGTCCAAGAGTCGCTGCGGCAAGAACTCAAAACGACTCTCGACGAGCTAACCAACCAGCAGCGAGATGTGATTAATTTGCGGTTTGGGCTGGAGGGCGGTAGCGAGTTATCCTTAGCCAAAGTCGGTGAAATTCTCAATCTCAGCCGCGAGCGCGTGCGGCAATTGGAGCATCAAGCACTCTCCCATTTCCGGCGTCGGCATAGTAGTTTCCGCGACTATGTAGCCAGCTAGGACGCTATGGGGACCGATCGAAAGTCCCTTGTTTTATCTTGAAACCCACTCGATAGCAGATATTTAGCAACCCCTCAACAAATCCGAGCTTTGTTGAGGGGTTGTTATTTTCGATCGAAATAGGACGGGAGTTTTACTCGTTACCAAGCGGACACCACCAGCGAACGAAGACAGTCTGGCAACAGGAAACTTTAAACTTTTATACTGAATTGCTGCGATCTTCAGTATGTATCAAAGACTCGATCGCCAGATCGCCCGCTGCCTAATTTAAAGCAGCACGACCAGCACATCTTCACAACTTCCTCATACTTGTTTGATTTAATGGTGGCAGGTACAAATAATATTGCACGACTAATTATTTTCTAGAATCGCTCGCTCTTAACTGTTAGATTCAAAGTTTACCGGAGTGAGTTTTTCTCAGCATTAAATATATTTCCTAGCTCGATTTTAGGTAGAGAGGATATCTGCCAAGATCTGGTAGTCGTTGGCGTAGCCTCTCCCCCAGGAGAATCGAATCTGTCAGCGGAGCGCAACTAAAATGTCTGTCAGCGGAGCGCAACTAAAATGACTGTTAAAAATCTATATCCAGCAACTCCACAATATTCCCCGATCGGTAACAATGCGAAGCTCCATAGCACATTAGGCTATAAAACAACCCGGTTGATGGCGAGCGTTCTCAATGCAACCCAAATGACCTTGGCAGAAGCTTATATTAATGGAGCAGAAATTCCAGATGCGGTCTTTCGATCGATGATGCAAGCATCGATGCCGATCTTATTCAAACATGCTCCAGGTTTACTCGCTCCCTATGAATGGGTGTTAAGCGAATCAGATCGGTTGGCGGAGTCTTCACGAGAACTGATGCAGGTGCAGTATGACTTACCTCAAGCCATGCTCAATCAGATGTTGGGAGATTGGCCGGTTATTTATCCCAAGTACAGTATGGCTTTGTGGGAGGATGGAGCCACCGATTTAGAATCAGCACAAATGCAAATGCTCGATCGAGTCATCGAACGATTAGAAATTGTCGATGGCGAACGGATTTTAGATTTTGGTTGTGGCTGGGGTTGTGTCCCCAATTACATCATGTCTAAATTTCCGAATGTGCAATTTACCGGTGTGAATCTCAGCCATCATCAGTGCGAATATATCCGACATAAAATGCAAGATCCCCAGAGCTATTTGAGTGGCGGTCGCTTTACTTTACATGAAGGGGATTTGAATGAGGTGCAGTTTGCCCAAAAATTTGATAAGATTCTGTCGATCGGCGTTTTTTGCCATGTGGGAAATTTGACAAACGCACTCCAAAAGCTTGCATCCCTACTAGAACATGATGGGAAGGTATTCATTCATCTAATTACCGCCCGGATTCCGAATAATATGTCATCTGGGTTTACCCACAAGTATATTTTCCCGCACGGTCGCTACTGGAACTACGATGCAATTCCCAGTCACGATCGCGACCTCCAAACTGTCGATCGGTGGTACCTAAATGGGATGAATTATCATCAAACATTCATGACCTGGCTAGAACGATTTGATGCTGCTCAATCGACTGTCAAGCTTTTAGACTACGGCATGAATTATGCTAAATTTCGACGAATTTGGAGATTTTATTTATTGCTGTTAGCTACGGCTTTTGCCACCTGTGATGGTGAATACAATGGGAATGGTCAATATTTGTTGACTCATCGATAATTTCCAAAAGCTTCCAAGTAATCTCGATCGCCATGCCAAAGCTTTGATTTTGTTTACCGGACAACCGATCGAGCGATTGCTCGATCGGCTCGATTGGTTGCAGATTTTCGATCGAATTGTCATATTATCGATCGTCGAGATCCCTTATATAGTCATTCCAGATAAAATTGAGGCAGTCAGATTTTCCAAAGCCCTTGGTTGTAAAGGCTTCGATTGAATCGGGTTGTCTCAGACTTACTCGAAATGACTATAACAGCCAGTTACCAAGGAACCAAATGAGTAGAATCGAGCCAAAGGTAAGTAACCAAATCTTCCAAATAGCCATAGATTACTCTCGTCAATTAGTTACATTATAAAATTAGAATTGTTTTGGAGGTGTTTGATGTGTAGCATCTCCACAAACGCTAGATATTGACTTCTCGATCGGAGATTTTTCGGTGCCAATCGGATTTAACTATCTGTAATAATAAAGAAAAGATTGTGTTGAGAGCCTCTATAAATTGAGAGATATCAAGACTGAAACGATCGATTTGAAATGGATGGTAACTAGATCCAGCCTATTGGCATCGATACAGGGCGATGGCTACAGATGCCAGACTGATGCGGTTTGGCTAGAATATATAAGTGCCCAACCGCAACAAAGCAACAATGTCTCTATCTTCGTATCAGGTTCGCTGGTTCAATAACTTAGCAGACATTCCTCAAGCAGATTGGGATGCGCTAGCTGTACCGTTAAAGACACCATTTCTAGAATGGGAGTGGTTGAATAATATGGAGACTTCGGGCAGCGTCACCGCCGAAACAGGGTGGTTGCCGACACATTTGACAGTCTGGCAGGGACAAATATTGGTAGGAGCCGCACCTTTGTATGTCAAGGGACATAGTTATGGTGAATTTGTCTTCGATAATCAGTGGGCAGAGTTGGCGCAGCGGATGGGGATTAAATATTATCCCAAATTGGTGGGGATGTCTCCAGTTACGCCTGCCGAAGGCTATCGATTTTTAATTGCGCCCGGAACTGATGAAGCCCAGATTACCGAATTAATGGTGCGATCGATCGATGATTTTTGCAAAACCCATCGGTTATCTGGCTGCCACTTTTTATATGTCGATCCTGAATGGCGATCGCAGATGAATGCATACGGATATAGTACTTGGGTCAATCACAATTATGTCTGGCAAAATCACGAGTATCAGAATTTTGATGATTATTTAGGAGCATTTAATGCCAACCAACGGCGAAATATCAAACGGGAGCGTAAATCTGTCAGTGAAGGCGGTTTGAATCTCACGACCGTCACTGGCGAAGAGATAACGCCGCAGTTATTTGCCCAGATGTATGATTTTTATGCCGATACTTGCGATAAATTCGGCTGGTGGGGTAGTAAGTATCTCACGCCCGAATTTTTTGACGGGTTGCATGCGAAATATCGGCATCGGGTGGTATTTGTCACGGCAACGGGTGAAGATCCCTCGGTACCTGTCGGGATGTCTTTTTGTATTACTAAAGGCGATCGATTATACGGTCGATATTGGGGTAGTAGTAATGAGATCGATTGTCTCCATTTTGATGCTTGCTACTATACCCCGATCGAGTGGGCGATTCAAAATGACATCAAAATATTCGATCCCGGCGCAGGCGGCAGACACAAGAAACGACGCGGTTTTCCGGCGACGGCTAATTATAGTTTACACCGCTTTTATCATCCTCGCTTCGGGCAGATATTACGCGATCATCTAGAGGAATCCAACGAATTACAGCAACAACAAATCGTCGCCATCAATCAAGATCTCCCCATGAAGATCGCAACGGAGTTGAAAATTGAAAGTTGAAAGATCTGTAGGTTGGTTTGCGGATGCGCTCCGGTCGGGTGTCCCGACCATGGAAGCGGCTCTCTCCGGTCGGGTTCCCCGACCATGGAAGAGAGACAAGACAGCGCACCAAGCAGAGGAACGAAACCCAACATCCCCAAAATCGATCTGTGGGTGCGTTGGGTTTCACTTTGCTCAACCCAACCTACAATGAAAAATCCCCTCCCAGGAGCGGCGGTTTTATTCTGGGGTTCCCCCAGAATAAAAAAACCTCAAGACAGGGGTGCCCGTAGGGCGGGGTGGGTAGATAGATCTCCGCCACAACACCCCAAACATCCGATCGATCCTAGCTATTCGAGCATCACGATCGAGATTTTCAAAGTTTCTACAAACGTAAACCCGCATTAATAGTTAAGTACAAACGATCGACTTCAGAGCTTACTAATAGTTAAATCTGATGATAGCTTGGCATATAGCACGCATTTAATCAGTCTGGGAGCTAACATTTTTGCCAAAAAAGATCGAAAATTAGCCCCAAACCGACCCAGATCGCCAATAAATCGGTAAATCTAGATCTAATGTAAATATTTAAGCTCGCACATATGACATTATTAACCAACAATTTAACAGCGATCGATAGCGAACTATCCAATCGCCAGATCGCGCTCGATCCCGATGGCTACTTTATTATTTATGTCGATTCAGCAGATGGTTTAATCTGTGCCAAGCACTGTACTAATGTCATCAACGATCGAGGGTTAGCTGTCGATCCCGAAACTGGTAAAGTAATTCCCGCCAAAAGGAAAGTAAATCGCACTAATACTAAGCTGTATGTAGGACGGACAGCCAAGGAACTATGCGTAAAAATCTTTGAAGAAACTCAACCCTCACCAGTTAGTATGTTAGACCATGCCGCTTATCTAGGGCGAGAATTCGTGCGAGCGGAACTGGCTTTACTCTCGGGAGCAGAGTACGTTCAAGACTAAAAAACTTGGGGCTAATGGTTAGTGACAATGCGATAGCTAGTATTATCGATCGCCAATAACCACATTACCAATAACCGATCTCTAACTTTGATTTTGATACCACCACCAAGTTGCCATCGGAATCACCGTCGCAACAATTAGTAGCCCGATGACAATCACTAAAAAGTTAGTGCGATTGGCTTCGGTTTCTTCCGCTTTAAGATAAGTTCTACCGACTTCTGGTGTCGAAATAATGACTGGTGGGCCTGGATCTGGTTGGCCAGATAACACGGCAACAAGTCTGTCCGCACCATCGATAAAAGCTTGATTGTATTTATTTCCGCCGCGTAACGGTGCCTGCATCGTTTCATCAGTAATGCTAGTGGCAATTGCCTCTGTTAGCATCGGTTTGACCTCAGATCCAGTTTGAATGCCAATCGTATTGGTGACATTATCCAAGACAATCAGGGCTTGATTAGCGCGCTCGGCATCAGTTGGAAACCATTTTTTGAATAGTTTGTCAGTAAAAGTTTGAATCGTATCGCCATAATCGAGGCGATGGATGGTGACAAAGCGGACTTCTTTGCCTGTCTGCTGAGCCAGTTGTGCTAACGTACCTTTAACTGTACCTTTAGTCGATAAGCTCAATACATCAGCTTTATCGACTACCCATGTCGGTACGCCAGCAGAGACAGCCGGAACTTCGTAAACAGCCGTAGCTTGAGCGGGAAGTACGAACGTCCCGATGGAAAGAGTAATCGTGACGACGGCGAGTAGCAGTCGATTGAGATAAGAACGAAGATATGACATATGAATGAGAGCGAATATCTGTTTTAACTCTAGCAGAATCGCATTGGTGTTTCCGACAGATCGGTACTAGAAAATGAATCAAACAGCACTAATGCTGCCATTCGGACAAAGTTCACCCGTTCAGATCGGATCCGATCGAGCGATGGAGTAGTATCCTGTTATTTATCCACCTCGATCGCAAATTTTATGACCCGCTACGACGTATACGGACTAGGTAACGCGCTGCTCGATGTTGAGTGTGAAGTCGAGCCACAAGTACTGGTAGAACTAGGCATCGATAAAGGTGTGATGACTCTACTCGATGAAGCCAGTCAGAACAAAATTTTAGCGCGGTTGGGTGATGCTGCGAGCAAGCGGAGCTGTGGCGGTTCGGGTGCCAATACGATCGTCGCGGTGAGTCAATTTGGTGGTAAAGCTTTTTATTCCTGCAAAGTTGCGAATGACGAACCGGGCGAATATTATCTGCACGACTTACTTGCATGCGGTGTCGATACCAATCTCAAGTCCCATCCTCCCGAATCCGGAATCACAGGTAAATGTCTGGTATTTGTGACTCCCGATGCCGATCGATCGATGAATACTTTCCTCGGTATTTCTTCAAGTTTGTCAAATATCGAATTAGTTCCAGAGGCGATCGCCAACTCTACTTATACTTATATCGAAGGCTATTTAGTCACGGGCGAATCTAGCAAGCAAGCGGCAATTAAAGCCAGAGAAATTGCGACTCATGCCGGACAAAAAGTCGCGCTGACACTCTCCGACCAAAACATGGCTAAGTTCTTCAAACCAGGACTACTAGAGATGCTTGGCGGTGGTGTCGATCTATTATTCACTAATGACAGCGAAGCTTTCGAGATGGCTGGCACTCAAGATTTAACCAGCGCGATCGCGTATTTAAAAACCATTTCCAAAACTTTTGCTCTCACCCTTGGTGCTAAAGGTTCGCTAATTTTTGACGGTCAAACATTACTAGAAATCGCTCCATATCCTGTCAAAGCGATCGATACTGTCGGTGCTGGGGATATGTACGCAGGTGGAGTATTGTATGGCATTACCAATGGCATGGATTGGGCGACGGCTGGTAAATTGGGTTCGTTAGCTTCGTCCCAATTAGTGACGATTCCCGGCGCGCGGATGGCTACCGCAGCTTTAGAAGTGTTGCTCGACGAAGTCAAAGGTGTTTAGTTAAAATCCCCTCCACGGAGGGGTGTCCGTAGGACGGGGTGGGTAGATCTTCGCTCGACACCAGTAAAGATCGATCGTTCGGATCGATCGAGATTAGGATCGAGGATGGTGAACCCACCCCGCCCGTTGGGCACCCCTGTCTTGTCGGTTTTTTTATTCTGGGGGAACCCCAGAATAAAACCGCCGCTCCTGGGAGGGGATTTTTATGCAGTGAGTTAATGACGTGGTTTTGGTTTAGATTTGGTGTATGATTTATACTATGAGTGGATGAATTTGCCACAATTTAGGGAATACGGTTTATGACTATTAACATGATCGCAGATAACACTGCTCCTAAATCTACTCCAAGTACCAAGCGAATGTCGATCGGGTTATCCGGTGAGACTGTCGAACTATTAGAATTTTTGGCACAAAGTCAGGGCATCTCTCAAAATGAAGCCATCCGGCGCGCGATCGCCACAGATGTATACTTCCTCAAAGAGCGGCTCGAAGGCTCGAAAGTCTTGCTCCAGAAACCCGACAAAGAGATTCGTGAAGTGCTATTTCGATAGATTTGGGGGTGGACTAGTTTCCCACTCTCTAAATCCCAATGACTCAAATCGATCGAACCGAAGACTCAATCCGCATTGAGATTTCTGGCTCACTTGACGTAGCTGATTATATTTCTGATGTGCCTTTTAATGATGCGCTACATGGCGGATCTTTTGCTTCCATTGAATCTCTAGAAATCTCAGATAGTCAAAGACCGATCGAGCCTACAGACAGAGCACTTCAACCCCAAGTTAAACAAGAAATCCAAGACTGGATCGCCCAAAAAAGAGAAGGGGCAAGGGGCGGAATAGCTATTACCCTACTTGTATTTTTTGGAGTTTCTCTATTGGCGGAGTTTTTATTGATTGGTTTAGGTGCTTTTTATCCTCAATCCAATACTGCTCTGATTAAGGATACGTTGCCATTATTGATTAATTCTTTGACCGCGATCGTCTCTTTAGCTTTGGCGTTCTATTTCAAGGAGAAATAAAATGGCAATAACTATGCTGTTTAGCACACAGACACTAGACAACACAAACCCGACTTCTTCGAGAAGTCGGGTTTGTAGCTAGAGCAAAGATCGATCGAGTTATTGAGGATCGATCGATTTAGCAGTATCGACAGCCCAACTGACTTGTCTCAAAATTCCGCGCAGCAAAGCCACTTCATTTGGCGAAAGTTGGCTGCGGTTATACAAGCGGCGAATCTTTTCCATCCGATTGGCGGCGGTGTGGGGTAATAGATAGCCAATGTCCAACAGAAGGCTTTCTAATTGTTGATAATAACCTTCGACTACTTCGACAGGTGCGATGTCTGTTGGTGTGGATGTCGGTGTTAGATTCGTTAGCAAATTATCGTTGGGATTAGTTACACACATTTGCAACTCATAAGCACAAACCCCAACTGCTTGTGCCAGGTTGAGCGAACTGTATTCCGAACCAACCGGAATCCGAATATAGCGGGTGGCATAATTTAATTCGGCATTGGTTAAACCACTATCTTCGCGTCCGAAGATTAATGCCGTCGGTTCGGCACTTTCCACCAGCCAGGGCAAAGCTTGCCGAGGTGTTTCGAGCTGGGTGGGAATGGCTCGATCGCGTGCAGTCGTAGCAATGACTCGCGTACAACCAGCTAAAGCCGTGGGTAAATCGGGAACGATTCGCGCGGCTGCGAGGAGATCGATCGCGTGTACTGCCATGCGAGTCGCCTCTTCACCCAAGACTTCACACTGCGGATTGACGATCGCCAATTGCGTCAAACCCATATTCTTCATCACCCGCGCGATCGAGCCGACATTTAAGGCTCCGGCTGGCTCGACTAAGACAATCCGAATATGATGGAGAGAGCTACTCACTATACATTTATTTACGAAGAACTATCATGCCACGTCATCGATCGAAGGCCGATCTACCTACTAAAATCTGTCCGGTGTGCAACCTCTCATTTACTTGGCGTAAAAAGTGGGAGTCAAACTGGGATGAGGTTAAATATTGTTCGGAGAGGTGCCGAAAACGGAGGGGAGTTGGGAGTACGGAGTTGGGAGCAGAATAAGATCGGGATATTTAAGAGTTGAAAGCAATCGGATTGCCATAGATCGGCAACCTGCAATTAACTCCCTGTCCTGACTGAAATTACAACTCCCAACTCCCTGTCTTGTCTCTCTAAACCGTCGGGAAACCCGACGAGCGAGAGACGCAACTCCCGACTCCCAACTCTCTACATAAACGCTGGTTGATGGCGAATGAGATTGAGAAACTCTTCACGCGTGCGTTGATCTTCTTGGAATGCGCCTAACATCGCACTAGTTACCGTCCAGGCTCCAGGCTTCTGGACGCCGCGCATCACCATGCACATGTGGCTGGCTTCCATGACTACCGCTACACCTCTGGGTTCTAGGACTTCTTGCAGAGCTTCGGCAACTTGACGGGTGAGGCGTTCTTGGACTTGCATCCGGCGGGAGTACATATCGACGATGCGGGCGAGTTTGCTCAAACCAACGACTTTTTGGTTGGGGATGTAGGCAACATGCGCTCTACCCATGAATGGCAACATGTGGTGTTCGCACATGCTAAAGAAGTTGATGTCGCGAACCAACACCATTTCATTATGACCTTCATCAAAGATGGCACCATTGATAATCTCATCGAGCGATTGATTGTAGCCACTGGTGAGAAAGCGCATTGATTCGGCGACGCGTTTGGGCGTTTTTAATAAACCTTCGCGTTCGGGATCTTCACCTACTCCGAGAATAATCTGTCGGACTGAGGCCATCATGTCTTCCAGGCTGACTTCTTCGGGGTTGTGAATTTGGACTGGCTCGCCGTTGTGGGTGTTGCGATCGGGTCTAGGATCGATCTTGCCGAGCTTTTTGCCTAGCCTCTTGTCCGAAGAATCGTTATCTGTGGAGTTACTACCTTTAGGAGATGAAATAGTCATGTTTTGCCAGATATGGATGTAGAAATAAACTTAATTGGACTGAATTGGTAGATGAGAGCCGATCTCCGATTAGAGCGCGCCACCGCTGGGCATAATCGTCAGTTCTTCAATTACGGCACCACTGGGGGCGAGAACGGCATAAAGGATGCTTTCGGCCACCATTTCTGCTGTTAACATTGCCTGTCGATCGAAGTCTGCCTGGACAGTGCTAGTGTCCCAGAGCGGAGTATTTACAGAACCAGGGCAAATTGTGGTGACGCGAATGCCATTACTTCGCTCCTCGGTGGCAATTGCCTGGGTCAGTGCCGTCAACCCAAATTTACTAACGGAGTAGATGCCCCAATTGGGAAATACCTGTTTGCTCGCGATCGACGAAATATTGACAATCAGGCCGGATTTACGCTGGCGCATGTGGGGCAAAATCCCTTGGATGCACTGGAACACGCTGGTGAGGTTCAGGTCGATGACGCGCTGCCAATCAGCCAAGGGAGTATCGCCAGTGGTTCCGGTATAAGCCATTCCTGCATTATTAATGAGGATGTCTAAATTGTCCGATACGGCGGCAATTTCGGCAATTTGGGCCGAGACTCGATCGAGTTGAGACAAATCGATCGCATAAGTGTTCGCAATTACACCAACAGCCGTAGCAGCTTGCGCTACGGCTGTTAATTTCTCTTGCGATCGACCTACCAGTGCGAGATTAATGCCAGCTTTGGCAAGGGCGAGGGCAGTGGCTTTGCCAATGCCGCTACTTGCGCCGGTAATTAGTGCCGTTCGATTAGTTTTGGCGATCGAATTCATCTAGTCCAAGTAGTTTGCTCGGGTTTGAGCCTTGTGTAAATTTTTGTTGCGGTTTTAATTATAACATCGATTTTCCGCATGGAAGCATCATGGATCGTCGGTAGTATTACTAACACCGATCGACTGCTATTGAGTGCGTTCTTCAAATACACCCATCTGCCGGAATTTATCGTATCTGAGCGATCGTAATTCGGTAGCTGAGAGCGATTGCAATTGATGGAGATTCTTGAGAATGGCATCTTTGAGCACTTCCGCCGCCCGTACCGAATCGGCATGTGCGCCACCGAGCGGTTCTGGTAGAATCTGGTCGAGAATGCCCAAATTTTTCAGATCTTTGGCCGTAATTTTGAGAGCTTCGGCAGCTTGGGAAGTATTTTTGACTATTTCTGCTAACTGTGCTGGAGTGGGAGCCGATTTGGCCGCATTTTTCCACAGGATCGAGGCACAAGCTTCGGGACTAGCAACATAGTAAACGGCATGCTCGAACATCATCAATCGATCGCTCACCCCAATCCCTAACGCTCCACCGGAGCCACCTTCACCGATGACGGTACAAATAATCGGTACCTCTAACCGAAACATCTCCCGCAGATTATACGCGATCGCTTCACCCTGACCCAACTCCTCTGCTTCTAACCCCGCCCAAGCTCCAGGCGTATCGATAAAAGTTAGAATCGGCATTCCAAACCGATTGGCGTGTTCCATTAACCGCATCGCCTTGCGATAGCCGCCTGGAGCTGCCATCCCAAAGTTGCGGGCGACATTATCTTTGGTATCTCGCCCTTTTTGATGCCCCAATAACACGACCGGAATTCCGGCTAACCGACCCACACCGCCCACTAAAGCCGGATCGTCTTTCCCCCGCCGATCTCCGTGCAACTCGATCCATTCATCGCAAATAGCTTGAATGTAGTCGAGCGTGCTAGGACGGCGGGGATGTCGGGCGAGCTGAAGCTGTTGAGCTGGCGTGAGGCTACTAAAAATCTCGTCGCGCAGTTGCACGTATTTAGTCTCCAATTGCAGAATCTGACTGGAGATATCGACGCTACTTTCTTCAGCAAGTTCGCGAATCTGATCGATCCGTTGTTGCAATTCTGCTAACGGTTTTTCAAATTCTAATAAAAAGGGCTTCTTTTCGTTACCAGCCATTTAGGGGATAGGGGATAGGGAATAGAGAATAGGGGTTAGAAAGTGAATGGGTGGATGGGTAGATGGGTAATGGGTAATGGGTAAAAGGACGCTTGCGTCCCCTATCCTCTATTCCCTATTCCCTATTCCCTATCCCCTATTTCCTATCCCCCAACGAAGGATAGTAACGGACGAAAGCCATGCTTGAGAGAGGCTTGGCCGATTTGTTCCATTTTCTCGATCGTGATTTGATTGCGTCCCCAGGAAAAACTGGTGTGGAGTTTTTCAAATTCTAGCAGCATGGCTTCGGCAAAGCAGGCGAATAGTTGCCTAGCGGGAGCGTCCATATTGACGATATTCATGATCTTCCAATCGATATCGAGGGAGTGTTCGACAATGCCCCCATTCATCACATATACGCCGGGAGCTTGAATTTTAGTGCCCAAATTTTTGGGATAGCCACCATCGATTAGCAAACAGGGTTGCTTTAAGGTTGCAGCATCAATTTCGACACCCTTGGGCATACTCGCTACCCAGACGATGATATCAGCCTGAGGCAAGGCTTCCTCCAAGCTGACGATTTTCCCGCGTCCTAGTTCGGACTGGAGATTTTGGAGGCGTTCTTGATTGCGAGCGACGAGTAAAATATCGGCAATATTGGTGCGCCTGTCGATCCATCTACACACAGCACTACCGATATCGCCTGTCGCCCCAATTACGGCTACGGTAGCTTTGCTCAGATCGAGTCCGAGTTTGGCCGCACCTTGTTCGACCTGCCGCGCGATAATATAGGCAGTGTGAGTGTTGCCAGTGGTAAATCTGTCGAAGTCCAGTTCGATGTTGCGGACTTGTTTATTTTGGTGAAGGTCGAATTCTTCAAAGATAATTGAGGAAAAGCCGCCTAAAGCGGTAATCTGAATCCCCTGTTTTTGGGCGTGAGCCATTGCATTGAGAATCTTGCGAATGGCAGCTTTGATCCGGCGGGTTGCCAGCATTTCTGGCAAGAAACAAGACTCGATATAGTAGCCTTCGATCTGTTGTCCGGTAATACTCGTCACCTTGATGCGATCGACTGTTTGCGGTGGAGCACTGCACCAAAAGTCCAGCCCTTGGTCGGCATATTCTGGAAAGCCTAAGTCTTTAGCGACTGATTGGGCATGTTCTAAGCTGGTAAGGTGACCGATAAGACCAAACATGAAGATTTTCCGAGTTGTGCCTGTTGAGCAGAGGGTAGAACCGTTAGGAGATCGCGATCTCTACATTGGTTCTTTCTACACAATAGTACAAAATTGGAACCAGGGATCGCTTATTGCCGTAATGTTGGTAGTTACTCGCCGATCGGGTGAGATAGTTAAGATAGTTAAATATTTGATACACGGGATCTCAGTACCTCAATTACTCATCTGTCTATGATTCGCCGCCGCCAAGTTAACTGGACGCCCTACTTATTTCTCGCCCCAGCGTTGTTAATGCTGGGGATAACGGTATTTTTGCCAGCATTGCAGGCTTTTTATTTGAGCTTTACCAATTACGATCCGATCGCGGAGACCGCTAGTTGGCAGGGTGGAGCCAACTTTGCGCGTTTGGCCAAAGATGCGGTATTCTGGCAAACAATTAGAAATACGGTGCTGTATTTGTGTGGTGTCGTACCGATCTTGGTCTTCGTCCCTTTATTACTAGCGATTTTAGTCGATCGAAAGCTTAAGGGCATGAGCTTCTTTCGAGCGGCTTATTACGTGCCGGTCATTATTTCGATGGTGGTGGCAGGGATTGCCTGGAAGTTTATTTATGCAGAAAATGGTCTGCTCAATCAACTACTCAAAGTTGTCGGCATTCCGGCAATTCCGTGGCTGACTAGCCCCGGACTGGCATTATTTAGCGTGATGATGGTCACGGTGTGGAAAGGATTGGGCTACTATATGACTATTTATTTAGCCGGATTGCAATCGATTCCTGCCGACTTATATGAAGCCGCAGCGATCGATGGTTCCGATCGTTATACCAAGCATTGGGATATTACGATTCCGCTGATGCGGCCTTATATGTTATTAGTGGCGGTAATTTCGGCGATCGCTGCGACCAAGATCTTTGAAGAAGTCTATGTGATGACCCAAGGTGGGCCGCGCAATAGTTCTAAAACTGTCGTCTATTACTTGTATCAACAAGGCTTTGGTTCGAGCAATCCCGATCTCAGTTATGCTTGCACGATCGGCTTAGTTCTATTTGCAATCGTTTTTTTGTTATCTATTTTAAACCTCAAGCTTTCTCAAAACAATGCTAACTTACCCTAAAAACTTATCGAAAAACAAACGTGAATGTTTGGTGTTCAATCAAGAAGAAATTGATTATCAAACTGCTTGGATTTGGCAAAAATGTCTGCAAAAAGAACGGATGGTCGATCCCGATCTCGCTGATGCCTTGGTGATCTTGGAGCATCCACCCGTGTATACACTCGGTACTGGTTCTAATATTGACTTCGTGAAGTTCGACCATCTCCAAACTGAATATGAGTTATACCGCGTCGAACGTGGCGGTGAAGTGACTTATCACTGTCCGGGTCAAATCGTTGCTTATCCGATCGTCAACTTACGTTATTACCAACAGGATTTACATTGGTATTTAAGACAACTAGAAGAAGTTGTCATTCGAGTTTTAGCTTTGCACGATCTCAATGGCGAACGGATTGAGGGTTTGACTGGAGTTTGGGTAGAAGGTCGTAAAATTGCCGCGATCGGGATTAAGGTTAGTCGGTGGATTACGATGCACGGTTTCGCCTTAAACGTCTGCCCAGATCTGAGCGGCTTCGATCGCATCGTTCCCTGTGGGATCTGCGATCGATCTGTGGGCAGTATGGCGCAGTTTATTCCTGATATCGATCCCGATTTAGTACGTCAACAAATTATCAAAGTTTTTAGTGAGGTTTTTCAAGTCAAGATGTTAGAAAGTAGGGAAGTGTCAACATGAAATTTTGAGATTTAGTTCGACACTCTCGATTCAAGATTGCTCCCAGACCATTCGATCGCTACCCAAAATGTTCCAGCCTGATAAACTAGTAATTAATCACCGTAAATCGATCCGCAAATACGATGGGCAACACCTTTGGGCATTTATTTAGAATTACGACCTATGGCGAATCGCATGGGGGTGGGGTTGGTGTCGTCATCGATGGTTGTCCGCCACTAGTTGAGATTAGTGCGGCAGAAATCCAAGTCGAACTCGATCGGCGGCGTCCAGGTCAGAGTAAGATTACGACACCTCGCAAGGAGACAGATACTTGTGAGATTCTGTCGGGGGTATTTGAAGGCAAGACGACAGGCACGCCGATTAGCATCCTGGTTAGAAATAAAGATGCCAGGTCGCAAGATTATGATGAGATGGTGCAAACTTATCGTCCTTCACATGCCGATGCGACTTACGATGCTAAATATGGGATTCGCAACTGGCAAGGTGGCGGCAGATCTTCGGCGCGGGAGACAATTGGACGCGTAGCGGCGGGAGCAATTGCCAAGAAGATTCTCGCTATGGTAAATAACGTCGAAGTCATCGGCTATGTCAAACGGATTCAGGATATCGAAGCTACTGTCGATAGCAACACCGTGACGATGGCACAGGTGGAGAGTAATATCGTCCGCTGTCCCGATTTAACCTGTGCGGAGCAGATGATCGATCGCATTGAAGCGATCGGGCGTGAGGGCGACTCGATCGGCGGCGTGGTAGAATGCGTGGTGCGCAATGTCCCCAAAGGTTTAGGCGTGCCGGTATTTGACAGGTTGGAAGCAGATATCGCCAAGGGTGTGATGTCGTTACCCGCGACGAAAGGCTTTGAAATCGGTTCGGGGTTTGCAGGTACCCTGATGACAGGCAGCGAGCATAACGATGAATTCTACACCGATGCCGATGGCGAAATTCGGACGCGGACAAATCGTTCTGGCGGTACCCAAGGCGGCATTTCCAATGGCGAAAATATCATCATCAGGGTCGCATTTAAACCCACTGCCACTATTCGCAAGGAACAAAATACCGTCACCACAGCGGGCGAAGAGACAACCCTAGCCGCCAAAGGCCGACACGATCCATGTGTATTGCCCCGTGCGGTGCCGATGGTGGAAGCGATGGTGGCGTTAGTCTTGTGCGATCATTTGCTGCGTTATTACGGTCAATGCAAGGTACTGCCAACAGTTTAGTCGGGAATGAGTTTCGATCGAGATATGTATAGTTTAGTCCGTAAAATTTCGATCTTGGCGATCGTGCTGTGGTTTTATATCTCTCAGAGCGCGATTGCTGGAGTTTTGAGCGACAGGATCGATCGATACCCCAATTGGAATTCCCAGCCCCAATTGAGCCAGCATGAAGGCGAATTAAGCTATCCTGAGTGGTTTCGCGGACGGTGGATTGCGACTAGTACTTTACTCGAACAAACTGCACCGTTAGCACCGGAAATTGTCACACCAGGATTCGAGAGCAATCGTCAATATATCGATAAACCGATCGAGTTTACCGTCCAATTTGTATCCACCGATCCGACTAAAGCTGTCAAGTCTGCGCCGTTGAAATTACCACAACTGAAGGCTAATTTACCCAAGCCCAAACTTGTTGCAGATCGCGCCTTTAATGGTTTAAATATTGCCAAGGCTTATCTAGGTGCGGCTAATGTCAAATCGGTCGAAATCGATGCCCAAAATCCGACTAAACAGATTACCCAACTGACACAGGAGCGGCAGTTAGAAGCTTTTGTGACGGGATTCGATCGAGAAATTCCAGCACGCGATCGATTCGTGACTAGCGAATTATCTCAGCAAGTTTTTCGGACGAGTGCGACAATTTATCTCAATACTGTTGAGACGACAACTAGCTATCAATTTTCACCGACGCCAATTCCCAAAATTACTGCAACACAGATCTCCGCCATCTATCTTTCGCCTCAAGAT
>NZ_JANPGM010000678.1:0-5068 GCF_031423935.1 Chamaesiphon sp. VAR_69_metabat_338 | reverse complement strand
CCAGTTAGTGTGGTGGTTCGGGAATTCCGAGGTAAAAGAGTCTGTCTGCAAGGGATGTACGATCGAACACGAGCATATTCACGGCTAGATGGGTAAGTCTGGATCGCAATTATGTGGTTAATCGATCGACAACTTGCTGATTGCACCATTCTACCGATCGATCGGGGTGCTTGCTTTTGACTTTGGATAGCAGCCACTGCGCTTGGGAGCGATCTCCACCGCAGAGCGATATGAGTTCTGGTGTGGGATTTAGTAGTTCGGTGGTTGTAGATCTGGGCTGGAGCGTATCTTCATCGACTGGCCGATCTGTTTGCGATCGATCGAGATCGCCGTTTACCGCTTTATCTACTGCCAACGAGCATTCTTTTCGCGTCAGCAGTTGATATGTTTGCATGGCATCAATCCCAATCCAGAGAAAGTATAGCGCACCAATTTTGCAATAAAGCCCATAAGATGTAAACCCACCAGTAAACAGGCCGTGGAGCACACTCACGCTAAGATAGCCAAACATCAACCTGCTACACAATAGACTGTAGCGAGAGATGCCATAACCCATCCCAAAGATAAATAGTACTTCTAAAATCCAATAAAATCCCGCTCCCGATCTGGCACTATCGTATCCCGCGATATTGGCAACTAGCTGACCTACCAGCCAAGCAATCGGGATCGCCACTCCAGTTAAAACGGTAACTAATACAGCATTCTTGATTCGCTTGCGAGCTGTTTCGACAGCGATGAGATAATCGAGGTCGGCCAGCTTCTCTTGTTTGGTAGCAGAATCCATAGAATTTTTGAATGAGGTCTATCTCATTAACATTCACCAAAAGTAGCTGGATTCGATCGGATCTGAGTCAAAATTGAAATCCTGCGCTGTGTTATCGAGATTCGATCGACGATCGTTTAACCTGCGCTCACAACGTACTCAAACCCCGATCGCAATTGACATGAATCAAGTTAGGAATTTAGTAGGCATCCCGATTGCCGGCATCATTCTCACCGCTACATTACCAGCGTGGGGCTTATCCGCCAGCCAAGTCGCACAAGTATCGAAAGCGATAACAGTTGAAATCAAGACCGAAAACTCGATCGGTTCTGGCGTATTAGTAGCCAAGAGCGATCGCGGATACACGGTACTTACTGCCGCTCATGTGGTGCGCGACGAGCAAACATATCAACTGATTGCCCCCGACGGACGTAGCTATGGGATCGATCGATCGAAAATTAAAATCTTGCCTGGTGCGGATCTAGCCTTAGTATCATTCGCGAGCAATCAGCCTTATCGGACGGTGAAAGTCAGACAGGCAAATGCGATCGCCGAAGGTTCGACGGTGTACGTTGGTGGTTTTCCCCTGACGACTCGATCGATTAGCAAACCGTTGTTTAATTTTACCGAAGGGCGGGTAACAGCTAGTAGCAAGCAGCCGTTGAAAGATGGTTATGGGTTAGTCTATACCAACTTAACTTTGCCAGGGATGAGCGGTGGTAGCGTCCTCAACGACCAAGGCGAGTTAATTGCCATTCACGGTCGCGGCGATGTGGAAAAAAGCACTGAAGCTTCGGCGATTAACTCAGATATTCGAGTCAAAACTGGCTTTAATTTGGGCATTTTGGCAAGCGTGTTCGTACCGTTAGCGACGCAAAATGGCGTGCGATTGGAGGTGGCGACAGCGAAGATCGAAACTAACGATCTCGGTAGCGATGCCTTGGTGAGTGCGGCAGTCAAAATCCAGTCGGGGGATTATCAGGGTGCCTTAGGTGACTTGAATCGATCGATCGTCGCCAATCCCAAAAAGGCTGCGGCGTATTATATGCGGGCGAATATCTATCAGAACCTTGGCGATCGATCCCAAGTCCTCTCAGACTTGAACCGCGCGATCGAATTAGATAATAAAAATGCCAGTGCTTATTATCAACGCGGCAATATTTTGTATTTTAACCAAGACTATCGTAAGGCTGCGGCAGATTTCAATCGGACGACTGCCCTCGAACCAAAATACATTCAAGCATACTTAATGTTGGCAATTACAGCACAGGTACAGGGAGATTTACCAGCAGCACAGGCGGCTTATACCAAGATGATTGCCATCGATCCCCAAAATACGCTGGCTTACGAAAATCGGGCTGGCATCAAGGTCCAGCTCCGCGATTTTCCAGGGGCGATCGCCGATTTTTCTCAGGTAATTAGGATTGCACCGGACAATATTAGTGCTTATGATACGCGGGCAAACTTTCGCAAAGTGACTGGCGATATTAGTGGGGCAATTGCTGACTATGGCAAAATTATTCAGCTCAGTCCTAATAATTTACGGGCATATTCATACCGTGCGGCAATTTATCGAGAGCGCAAAGAATGGACATTGGCACTCAAAGACTATGCCAGTATTGCCAAAATTAATCCTAATGAAGAGGAAGCCTACACCGAGCAGTTAAAGATTTACGAGCAGCTTAAGGATTATCGCGGGATTATCAAAGCTCTCGATGGTGCGATCCGGTTAGATCCGAAACGAGCGTATTATTTTGCCGATCGAGCCAGAGCGAAACTAGAACTCAAAGATCGCACAGGAGCGATCGCCGATTTTCGCCAAGCGATCGCGTTGCACCGCCAGCAGGGCGATACTTCTACGGTCGAGTCACTAACGGAAGAAGTTCGCAGGCTGACTGGGCAAAAATAATCGCAGGGAGAGCGGGGAGCTTTGTACATACAAGTCGGATAGACTTCGTTTTGAGATCTGAATCCCCCAAACCCCCTTAACAAGGGGGCTAAGATCGGGTTCTTAGTCCCCCTTGTTAAGGTGGATTTAGGGGGATTTCACCAATTTCGCCTCTAGCCAGAGATGTATATACACCGTAGGCGCGTGGGGATCGAGGAAAGTACTGTGGCGATCGACTCACAAGTCATCCCAGCCCATTCGCGATTGTAGTAGCAATTTATACTTCGATCGACTGGAGTGATGGTTCGAGCAGGGGGTTGCGAATAACTGCTATGATAAACACGATCTTATTCTTAACAACAACAAGGCGAAGAATAATATGGCGCAAGCACCTGTAGCTCCAGTGGTGCTAGTTATTCTAGACGGTTGGGGATACCGTCCAGATATCCACGGCAATGCGATCGCGCAAGCTCAAACACCTCACATCGACAGCCTGTGGGCTGCTTACCCACACACCTTAATCGATACATCTGGACGAGCAGTAGGATTGCCAGACGGACAGATGGGCAACTCGGAAGTCGGACATCTGAATATCGGCGCGGGGAGAATCGTCCCCCAAGAATTAGTCAGAATTTCCGATGCCGTTCGAGACAAGAGTATTTTACAAAATGCCGCTCTGGTCAAAGTTTGTGAAAATGTCAAACAGAGGAACAGCAAACTCCACCTCCTCGGACTCTGTTCCGATGGCGGCGTGCATTCCCATCTCGATCATTTAATTGGCTTGCTCGAACTCGCTCGCGATCGAGATATTACCGAAGTTTGCATCCATGTCATTACCGACGGACGCGATACGGATCCGCGCGATGGCTTGCAAGCTGTCACCAAAATTGAAGATGCCATCGCCCAGCTCGGCGTAGGTAAAATCGTAACGATTGGCGGTCGCTACTACGCACTCGATCGCGATAATCGCTGGGATCGCGTCAAATTAGCCTACGATGTGATGACTCAAGCTGGCGAAGGTAGCGGCGAAAGTGCCACTGATGTCCTCACCCAGAGTTATGCCGCCGACACAACCGACGAATTCGTCAGCCCGACGAGAATTGCTCCAGGCGCGATCGAATCAGGCGACGGGTTGATTTTCTTTAACTTCCGTCCCGATCGAGCGCGACAGCTCGCTAGTGCCCTAGTTAGTCCACATTTTACAGGCTTTATTCGATCGCAAATTACCCCGCTGACGGTGGCGACGTTTACTCAATACGACTCGACACTGCCCGTCCTGGTGGCCTTTGCACCGCAGCAATTGCAGCACCTCCTCGGTGAAGTCATCGCCGAACGCGGCTTCAAGCAGTTTCGGGTCGCCGAAACCGAAAAATACGCCCACGTTACCTATTTCTTTAATGGTGGTAGGGAGGAGCCGTTACCTGGTGAGGATCGCGAATTAATTCCCAGCCCCCAGGTAAGTACTTACGATCGCGCGCCAGCGATGTCGGCAGCGATCGTCACCGATACAGTCTTAGCCGCGATCGCCAAACAGATCTATACCCTGATCGTCGTCAACTATGCCAATCCCGACATGGTCGGACATACGGGCAAAATGGCACCGACGATCCAAGCGATCGAAGCCGTAGATGCCTGTATGGGCAAGCTCCTCGCAGGTGTGGGCAAAGTCGGTGGCACGACATTGATTACCGCCGATCACGGCAATGCCGAATATATGTGCGACGAAGACGATCGTCCCTGGACGGCACACACCACCAGTCAGGTACCGTTAATTTTGGTCGAAGGCGAACGTCGTCCGTTGCAAGGGCACGGTACCGACGTCACCCTCCGCGACGATGGTAAATTGGCCGATCTCGCGCCGACAATTTTGGAGATTCTCCAGATTCCCCAACCGATCGAAATGACTGGTAAATCGATGGTCGTTCCCGCCTTAGTCGAGTTCCAACAGACGCGATCGCCAATGCGGGTCGGGGTATAAGTCATCTCGGCACGCCCCGAACTTGCGTAAAATGGCTGGGGAAGCGATCGAGACACTAGCCGCGATCGCTTCCCCAGCTTACTGTTTAGACGGATCTAGCTCACTAATAGTATCTTCAGCAAAGATCGAGATACAATAGGTTAAAGATTATTAAGACTGAGAATTGCTGAATGAATATTATTAATATTATTGAAATTATTTGGAGTGCTTCGGCATTTGGTTTGACAGCAATGGTCTTGCTGCATAGCCCCAAGGGTGACGGGATCGGCGGTATTGGCGGTCAAGCCCAGTTATTTAGCAGCACAAAAAGTGCCGAAAGCAACCTCAACCGGATTACCTGGGGATTGTTTCTCGTCTTTATCACGCTGACAGTAATTCTCAGTGCTGGCTGGCTCACTACTGGCTCGGTGCCAGTTCCCGCACCAGTTCCCACTGTGGG
>NZ_JANPGM010000677.1:0-3466 GCF_031423935.1 Chamaesiphon sp. VAR_69_metabat_338 | reverse complement strand
CTCCGCCATCCTTATTTCTGGGGTGCTTGGATTTGTCAGGGAGTTTAATTAATTGAGAGTTGAGAATTGAGTTTTTAGGACTAAGATTCTTGTTCCCCCCTTTTTAAGGGGGGCTAGGGGGGATTTTCTAGGGTTTTAGCTTGACAGAATCGATCTCGCAGACATCCTATAAAGACAATCTGCCTAAAAGTAGGGACTTTAGACTCTTGCGATCGGCTAAATAAATGAGGTTATGAGAGTATTTCAAGGTATCGATCGTTCGCTCTTTAACTAACTTCATTTCTCGGGCCGATCGAGCGTTCTAAGTACCATAAAATCGCCCAGACAATTGGAACTGTGGCGGCTAAACCGAGCCAGAATTCGCGGGCGAATTGGGGCGATCGATCGAGTGCCCAGCCACCTAATGGGGGGCCGATCGCGTATCCGGCTGCCCAGCAGAGGGAATTAATCGAAGTGTAGACGCCGCGTAAGGATGATGGCGCGAGATCGGCAATTAGTGCTGAGGCTGTGGGTGTATAAGCGACGATCGCGATCGCAAATAAGCCTAGCCCCAAACTCGCCCAGAGCAAGTGGTAATTATTAATAGTTCCGGTAATCGAGATCGCCCAAAAACCCAATAACCAAAAGCCACCAGAAATCATTAACGATCGAGCGTGACTCAATCTTTGTAATAATTTGAGCATCGGTAACTGACAGACGATCGTCATCAGCAAGTGTCCGGTAAATAGGGTACTAATGACTTGGGGACTGAAGCCACGAGCACCTGATTGGGGGACGAAACCACTAAAATAGAGCGGTAAAGTGGTTTGAGTTTGTGAGATATAAACGGTCAGAATAATGTTAACGACAACGTAAATTATCAGCCGTCGATCGCGTAGGGCGGTAGTGTAACCGCTGACGAATCGCACTGCTGTTTTGTCGGCTTGTAATGTTTCGCGAATGCCCAGCGCGATCGTGAGTAAAAAGCAGCAAAACGAGATGCCATCGATAATAAATAAACTGCGATAGGCTCCCGTGGTACCAATTAATAGTCCCCCAGCAATAATCCCCAATCCCATGCCGACATTATCGGCTAAGCGGGTAATCGCATAGGCAAATCGGCGTCCTTCCCCATCGGTGAGATCGGCAACGATCGCCTCATTCGCCGGCCAATACAAGCCTAAACCCAATCCTTGCACTAGACAGCCAGCAACTAACGTCGGGAAATTATTAGTGGTGGCAAAAATAAAGCAAGAGATTGCCAGCACGACTGTGGATAACAATAACACTGGTTTGCGACCCCAGCGATCGGCATAAGTGCCGCTGAGCAGCCGTCCGGCAATGCCAGAAATCGAGGCACTACCCAAAGCTAATCCTACCGATGTGGCAGAGAGTCCGACTTGTTGCACAAAAAAAATCGGGGCGTAGAAGATCGTAAAGCCGCTCCCGATTTCGGATAGCAATCTACCCAGTGCGAGAATCCAAATCTGTCGCGGTAGCTCGGACATATATATGCAGATCGGGCGATCGGGAATTAGGGCTGTATGAATATGGTGACATACTCAGCAGCTAGTCGATCGCCAGATTGCAACGGTCGGATCGAGATTTAGACTCGATCGGCTAAAACTTCGATCCGGACTTCGCCGATGCCCTCATTCTTAATCCCGATCGCTTCAGCAGCAGCAGCGGAGATATCGATCGCCCGATTGCCCCGAAATGGCCCGCGATCGTTAATGCGGACGATCGCCGATTTACCAGTTTTGATACTAGTAACGCGGACTTTAGTGCCAAAAGGCAAAGTCCGATGCGCGGCGGTCAGCCCTTGGGGGTCGTAACGCTCGCCATTAGCGGTTTTAGAGCCACCTTCACTACCGTACCAGGAAGCTTTGCCGGTGTGGGTAGAAACAACTCGATCGAGTATGGGTTGGATGGTAGTCGGCGATTGCTCTACTGTGCCACTGCGATTTGCAAAGGGTCGTCCCGCTGGTGCGGCGGCTCCTGGAGATGTTGTCGGTACGGTAGACTGCGCCGGACGCATTACGGGAATGGCAATACTCGGTTCGGGAGCGACGATCGTGTCGCCGATTTGAGCGATCGCCGTAGCGACGATTTGGCTGGGTTGTTTGTCTTCAAACACAAATACGGGCACTCCAGCCTCAAAGCTTGGAATCTCGGCGCGATCGTTGCGATACTTAACGACAGGTGCCACTTGTGGCGTCGGATCGGGATCGGTACCTACTTGGGGCGCACTCGTGGTGGCAGACACGCGCGAGTTATCGGTTTGGGGAGTAGCGATTTCGGCTTGAACGGTGGCAGAATTGACGATCGCGTTCGGTACTGTTGTCTTCACGCTCGGAGCTTTGGGGTTCCGCGCGACGGGAATCGGCGCACCGATCGTTTTGCTAGAAAATGTTGTCGGTTGTGTCGATGTCGGTGCCAGATTCTCAAGTTGGGGCAATGGCGCGACGGGATTGACTTGCGTTGCCACCGGAATAGTCACCGGTACGCTCTGGCTATCGACCTTCATTCCCGCTGGGCTTGGTACCCGGAGATCGGTACTAAAAGTCGGTGTGGCGGCTAAAAAGGTCGGGACGGATTGCTGCTTGGCAGGCAGTTTGTCGATGGGGACGAGTTTCAGGTTTGCCTGGGCAGCCGCTAGTTTAGTTCTGGTAGTAGCCGGTGGGGTAAAGATCGGTAGCTTGCTGACTTGGGGAACTGGCTGGCTAATTACGGGAATTGCGATCTCAGTCTTGGGTTCGGCTACTGTCAATGGTGTCGTCGGTAATGCTTCCCACGATTGGGGTCTAAAACTTTCGCGATTGGCAGTTGGCGATGGCGATACTTTGGCCTCTACAGCAGCAATCGGTGCGACCATCGCACTCAGTGCAAATACAGTCAGACAAGTCCAACGATGTTGATTCATATCTTTAAATAAGCAGAAACAATAAGGATTTAGTAAAACTAATCGAACATCGCTGAAGATGATAACTGCCGATTCTCATTTTGAGAGGCTGCGCCAACGATAGCAGCCACGAGTAGAGCTACTCGCCTTCAGAAATTATTAAAATTAGTCTACGCATCCGATCGGGGTAAGCTAGCGAACTAAACATTTGGATAGATCGGCTTTGCAAAATCGATTTTACCTGAATTCAGCTACAGAAAAACATCGATCTAAAAATTGCGATCGCCTAAGCTAGCGGCCATCGTATCCATAGTTTACCCACAAGATCGAGATTAATCTCGATCTCTACAGTTAAATTAGGATAAGCGAGCTTTATTGTAAGTATTAATTGCTACCAGCCTCCGAATTCATGAAAATCGCAATCGTGAATTGAGTGACTATTGAGATCGGATTTGAGCGATTTTTCTACTCAGTAATTATACTAGCCAATAAAAAAATCGTCACTTAATAGATACCAAGGAGGGGGGATAGAGGTTTAAAAACATCGCCCCGCCATTGGCGTTTTAAAAAAAAGAAGATAAATTT
>NZ_JANPGM010000676.1:0-3242 GCF_031423935.1 Chamaesiphon sp. VAR_69_metabat_338 | reverse complement strand
GCATTGTATGCCAGTGGCGACTACCGGAAAGCATTAGCAGATTACGATCGTGGCATCGCGCGCGATCCGAATAATGCTGAATTCCACTTCAATCGTGGCGTCACCCACGCCCAACTAAACATGAACCAGAAAGCAATTGCTGATTACAATACGGCGATTCGCTTGCAACCCAATTACGCACTTGCCTATAGCAATCGCGGCTTGCTACACGCCCAAATGCGTTCTAATCCCGCTGCAACTGAAGATCTTAAAATGGCTGCAAAACTATTCCAATCTCAAAACAACACAGTAGCCTATGAATCGGTGTTGCGGAAGTTAGCGACCATTAAATAACTTGTGAAATTTGGGGAGATCGGTCAGCATCAAGTAGTTACTCACATCCGAGTAACTACTCGATCCCGATCGACACAGGGTGGTTAATCCGTAAATCTTCTTAAATTCATCATAACAAGTGGCTATCGGATCGGATACGATCTCGATCGCATTTCGCTACGTTGTATTTTTAACAGTCTAAAGTAAGCTAGGGCTGAATAGCTTAACTTTCGAGCAATTCCAGCAACGCCCGACGCATTACCCCGATCGGTGCAGCTTGGTGCAGCCATAATTCAAAGGCGATCGCCCCTTGCTGAATTAACATCTCTAAGCCATCGATCGCAGTTGCCCCATTAGCTGTTGCCAATTGTAAAAATTTAGTCGGTCGCGGCGTATAAATCAGATCGTACACGATCGCTTTCGTGCCAATTTTCGACATTAGAGCCTCATCGATCGGGCTATTCCCAACCTGTGGGTGCATCCCCATCGGCGTGCAATTGATTAATAACAAATTATCGCGATCGATAAACGTGGCTAATTCGCTCCACAAGTGAGTTTGAATCTGCACCGATGAAGTTTCACTATCGCTCCTCTGAAGTTGAATATCCTGCCAACTAGCCCCAAAATCGGCTAATTTGGCAGCATCTCGACCGAAGACATGAATCTCCTGGCAGCCTAATTGATGGCAACCCGCCACTACCGCCCGCGCCGCGCCACCATTGCCCAAGACGATCGCGGTAGTTTTCCCCCAATCCCGCTGCATAGCCGCGAGCGGGGCGATAAATCCGGCAATGTCTGTATTAGTACCGTGCCAACCTGTCGGGGTGTTCCAGATGGTATTTACCGCCCCTATTGCCTGCGCTAGAGGGGTAATCTGCGCCAATAACGGCATAATCGCTTGCTTGTGGGGAATCGTCACGCTACAGCCGACAACGCCGATGGCAGCAAAGCCAGCCAGCGCGGTAGCCAGATCTGCTGGCGCGACATCAAATGCCACATAGCGGTAGTCCAACCCCAACTGCTCGATCGCGGCATTGTGCATCGCTGGCGAGAATGTATGCGCGATCGGATGACCGATGACACCTAATAATTTAGTCGTACCTGCGATTGGGATCATAAAAGTTAGGGCGAGAAGAACTGTGAAGATTTAGCTGTGTAGATTGGCGGGCGGTGATTAGGAAAATGTTTGTTTCGCAGTTGTAGTTAGACAGATCGGAATCGGTAGAATATTAATTAAGGATTGGTAAATATTCTCAGGATTACTAATAACCATGATGCAAGTAGATATTGGAATCGACGCAGATACGCGTAAAGAAATCGCCGATGGGTTATCGCGGTTACTGGCAGATACATATACGCTGTATCTCAAAACTCACTACTTTCATTGGAATGTAACAGGGCCGATGTTTCAAACGCTCCATCTGATGTTTGAGACTCAGTATACCGAATTAGCTTTGGCAGTAGATCTGATTGCCGAACGGATTCGAGCATTAGGATTTCCCGCACCTGGCAGTTATACCGAGTATGCAAAATTAAGCTCGATTCCTGAAACCACGAGCGTACCCAAAGCCACGGAGATGATTAAGCTCCTCGTCGAAGGCCAAGAAGCTGTCTGTCGCACGGCTCGATCGATTTATGCCTCTGCGGAAAAAGCTAGCGACGAACCAACTGCCGATCTACTCACCCAAAGGTTGCAATTGCACGAAAAAACTGCTTGGATGTTGCGCAGTTTACTAGACCAATAATCGATTGTCGGGGCAACTCTCAATTGCCCCGACGATTACTTCAGTATCCATCGAAAATTCATAGACAAAGCCGCTCATGGCCGAGGATCGCACCTTAGAATTGCAAGCATTAATGCACAAAGTCGGCATTAATAGCTTCAGAACATTAGCCAAATTGAGTGGCACATCCGATCGCACGATTCGCAAGCTGCGATCGAGTGAGATTGGCACACTGCGCTGGCAAGTATTAGTTCAAATTAGCACTACGCTGCAAATATCTGTTAACGAACTACTCGATATGTTTGGCGGACAATCTAGCTCTAGCTCTCAACAACAACTAGAACTACTCCAACAAGAATATCAGCATCTCCAGCAACAACTCCAACAGCAGCGAGAAACGCTTCAAACTGAGTTTCAATTTCAAAGCTTGCAAACATTAGAATCATTTCTGACTTACTTTCCTGCTGCTAAATATGCAGCAGCTAAAAATCCCGACTTTCCAGCTAGTAAAATCTTCCCCCTGGTACAATCGATCGATCGCCTCCTCTCACAATGGGGAGTTACGACAATTGGTGAAATCGGTACTGAAATTGCCTACGATCCTCACTATCATCAATTAATTGAAGGAACTGCAAATCTTGGAGATTTAGTAATGATTAGATACGCTGGCTATCGACAAGGTGAAAAACTCATCTTTCGAGCTAAGGTAAGCAATTAACTTGTCATCTTAAATTCAGTTTATAGACACTAGTTGTAGCGATATCATAACATTTTGTTGATGAACAGGTCGAGGAAAACACCACAACAGTTGATGATGACATCAACTCGGGCACAACGGAGTTATTCGGGTGGAGATGTCTCCTTATTTTTAGTGTTTATTAGCACGATTTACACGAATTAACTCACAGTCCAAAGATTCTTTGTCTTTTAACGATAAGTCAATTCTTGCGACTAAATCATCTCGATCTTCTCTGCGTCTATTACTTATACAAATCACAATGCCGTGATGATTGTTATCGCGCTTATGAAGATTTTTAAAGTCATTATAATTCAGAGTAATGACTGCTCTATGTTCTTGGATTGCAAATGCTAACACTTCTTCATCAGAAATTCCCTGATTTGCGTTACCAGCTTCTAGGGCAGTTAAAATATCATATCCTTTCTCTCTAAGTTTTCTGATGACTGGGAGTTCAAAGTTTTCATCAG
>NZ_JANPGM010000675.1:0-2961 GCF_031423935.1 Chamaesiphon sp. VAR_69_metabat_338 | reverse complement strand
CTAAGAGTCCGATTCCCCCCTTTTGAAGGGGGGCTAGGGGGGATCTACCCACTAAAAACGAAGCAATTATACTTTTCAAACATCTTCTTAGAAGTCTTTTTACAAACCGGATTTGACATTAACCGCGATCGATTAGCAATTTTTCGGTTAGGACTGTGGCATCGCGAAAACCAACAGCGATCGCGATGCCGTCTTTAACAAATAACGGTCGCTTTAATAACATCACATCATCGCTAAAAGCAGTCACCCATTGCGACTCATTCCAAGTATCTTTAGTTTCATCCAGGGCGCGATAGGATTGACCTGATGTATTGCGCAGCGGTCGCTCGCCGAGAACTTCGATCCAACTGGCAATTCGATCGGAAGTGGGTGGCTGTTCTTTAGTATTAATAAATTCATAACTAATTGCCCGAGCATCCAACCATTGCAAGGCTTTTTTGCAAGTACCACAGGTGGGAATACCATAAACTTGGATTGACGTCATAATATTGCGAAAATTAACGATCGGATATTAGCTGTTTCTATCGCTCTCGCTCCATGGCATTGAGATGAGATTAGCGATCGCTAGCGATAAATTACTATCTACATCATATACCTCAAACTAGCAGATTAGATAGATCCTCAAAAGTGAATTATTAAAAGCTACACAAGCGCAAAATTTATCGTCCAGACTCAATTATCGAGCTGAAAATAGGTCTGGATGCCAGTAACTCCCTGTGGCGATCGCACTAGCTAGCTCGGTTGCTGCTAGTGGCTTACTAAATAAAAAACCCTGGGCGGCATCACAATTAATCGAGCGTAAAAACTCTAATTGCTCGATCGTTTCTACACCTTCAGCAACTACATTGAGTTGTAATTCGTGTCCTAAGTTGACGATCGTTCTGACGATACCAGCATCAACTGTATTTGCCCGCAATTCGCTAATAAAAGAGCGATCGATCTTGAGTCGATCTAGTGGCAAATATTTAAGGGCAGCCAGGGAGGAGTAACCCGTGCCAAAATCATCTAATGAGATCTTTATACCAATTTTGCGGAGCGATTCTAAAATCGAGATCGTGCGATCTAAATCTTTAATCGCGATACTTTCGGTGATTTCTACTTCTAAAGCGGTGGGAGCCAGTCCGGTTTCAGCCAAAATTTTCAAGATCGTCTCGATCGCCTGACGATCTTGGAGTTGTTTGACAGAAAAATTGACTGCAATCGGAAAGTTACTCCAGCCGCGATCTTGCCAGATTTTATTTTGTTGGCAAGCCGTCCTAATTACCCACTCGCCAATTTGGACGATCGATCCGGTTTCTTCAGCAATTGGAATTAGCTCGCTGGGATTGATGAATTTAGCCTGGAGATCCTGACACCGCAACAAAGCTTCAGCACCAATAATTTTACCTGTTTTAATATCGATTTGTGGTTGATAATGCAATTGTAAATTGCGATCTTCGATCGTCCGATCGGCGATGGCAGTACAGACATTATCGAGGATACGTTCTAATTGTAATCTGGCGAGTGCTGGCCGATCGTCCCGATAGATCTCGTAATTAGTTCCATCATCTTTGGCACGCTGGAGCGCGGCATCGGCTTGTTGGAGAAGTACCTCACTATCCTCGCCGGAAGTAGTCGCGATCGCAATACCCATACTGGCTTTGAGCTGGAGTAAATGCTGGGTAGACTGGGTGCGGCGATCGAAATCAAAGGGCAAATCGAAACAATTAAGGATGCGCTCGGCAATTTCATTGACTGCGGAAATGCGATCGAGTATCGGCATTATCAAGGCAAATTCATCGCCACTCCAGCGTCCGATTGTTGCTTCGCTACCGAAGGTATTTTGTAAGCGTTCGGCTGTTAATTGCAGCAAGCGATCGCCAAACCGATGACCGAACCGGTCGTTAATATGTTTAAACCTGTCTAAACCGAGTAAAATTACGGCCAAAACTTCACCTGTATCGGGCATTTTTGCCAAGACTAAATTCAAGTATTGGTTGAGTAATAATCGATTGGGTATACCAGTTAAAAGATCGCGATACAGTCGATCTCCGAACATCTGTTCGACCCGTTGTGCCATCACTGCTAGATATAATTGCATCCCTAAATTTTGAGCTAGCTGCAACTCCTCATCCGTCCAACGTAGCTCTCGCTCGGGAGTATGAGTAGATCTAAACAATGTCAGACAGCCGACACAACGATCGCGATCGCCCAATACGAGGATCAGCAGCGAGTCAATCCCCGCGCTACTAAAAGCCATGAATAGGGGCGTAAGTTGCGATCGATCGAGAATCGAATCGATCGGATAAATTGTTGCGCCATGTTCGATCGCTGCGGGAGCTTGTGGATGCAGTAGATCTTGCCACAACTGATTTTTTTCGATCGGGGTTTTGGTGTGCGGCTGAATGCCATAACTCAAGATTCGAGCGCGGTGCGCCAGCGGTTTGGCCAAAATTAACAGCCTACTACCATCAGCATTAAGAGCCTGAGTAATATCGGCTAAAAGTTCGGGATGAAGTTGGGACACAGATGGTGACGAGCACAACATCTTCATAATTAAGTGGCTACGCTAATTTGGGGAACGCTGTCATGTGTAATTAGTGGAGGGATAAATCGCGATCGGCAGGACTCGATCGTAAAACGTAAGCTCTGCCCAATCGATGATGCTAGAGCGATCGTGCTATAAAGTTAGAGCTTGATGCCTAACTATTGTGCAATAAAGTTAGATCTTATGGACGCCAGGACTAATCATATCTCTTTGCCAATCGGACTGCCGACGAGCGAGTCGGAACTTGCCGAATTAGTCACGATCGCCAATCGCGATCGAACGCCACTAATAGTCGCGGGAAATAGCACTAAACTCGACTGGGGTGGCACGGTAAGCAGTGCTAAGATCGTCAGCACCCAAAAACTCGACAGGCTTATCGCTCATGCCGTCGGCGATTTAACCGTAACTGTCGAAGCGGGGATGAACTTCGCCAC
>NZ_JANPGM010000674.1:0-1795 GCF_031423935.1 Chamaesiphon sp. VAR_69_metabat_338 | reverse complement strand
CCAGCGACCAATAGCAAGAAGAAGCCTAGTGCTACCGATACCACTACTCCTTCCTCCACTGCTCCTGCTAGCGATGCCATGCCTAGCTCCACTAGCACTCCTAGCGACTCCGCTCCTAGCAGCATCAAAAACAATAGCAACTCGACGATCAAAGTTCCGACTGGCAGCAGCATGCCTAGCACGCCAACATCGGTTCCTAGCACCACTACTCCTGCAACTGGCACTCCTAGTGTCCCCACTGGCTCACCAAAGTAGCCCGTCTTTCCAACTTTAAAATGGCTGTTTCCGAATTAAATAAATTCGGACGCCAACCCAAGTGTCTCAGCTAAAGTAACTGAGACACTTTTTCGTATGTCACCCAAGAGAATCGATCGACCTCGACCTAGAACGATAGAAACGTCATAATAATAAGGGTCGCTTGAAAATATGTTTACAAGTCTTATTATTTAGTTCTTCGCTATGCCACGTCTCGATTCTATCTCCGTACTGGCAGATGCTGCGCCAACGCAGATGCTGCATTCCCCAACATCCGCTCCAGGTGCCGATCGCGCCATCGATGCGCCACAGCTAGACTACGATCTGGCGATCGTTGGTGGCGGCATTATTGGGAATACATTGGCTCTCGCGCTGCAAAATTCGGGATTGCGGGTAGTGTCGATCGAATCTCAAGCCGCATCGATTTCGATCGCCAAGAGTCGAGCCTACGTGCTATCGATGCTCTCAGGGCAGATCTTTGCGGGGTTGGGCATCTGGCAAGAAGTTTTACCCCACGTTACTCAATTTAGCCAAATTCAAATCTCTGACGCCGATTATGCGGGGATAGTGAAAATGTATCCCCAGGATTTAGGGCGGGAAACATTGGGTTATGCTGCCAGCCATGAAGTCCTCCTGACAGCACTGCAAGCTAAATTGCAAACTGCCACCAATATCACCGTCATGTGTCCAGCGCAGGTAATTGCCGTCGAATATACCGCTACAGGTGCCGAACTGACGATTCACACTCCAGATCGCGAGCAACCCACCAAAATCCGTACCAGTCTAGTCATTGCTGCCGACGGTGCCAAATCTGCACTCCGAGAACAAGCTGGTATTGCCACAACTGGCTGGAACTACTGGCAATCATGCATCACCGCCACGATCGTCCCCGAAAAACCGCATCAAAATATTGCCTACGAGCGATTTTGGTATGCAGGGCCGATCGGCGTGCTACCATTGGCCGACGGTCGCTGTCAGGTAGTTTGGACGGTGCCCCACCAACAAGCTGAGGAATTACGCGATTTGCCTGTGGCGGAATTTCTTTTAGAATTGGAACATTGTACGGGCGGTTTACTCGGCAAATTGGAACTGGATAGCCAGCGGTGGTTATTTCCTGTCAAGTTGATGCAGAGTAAAGATTATATTGCCGATCGATTGGCCCTAATTGGCGATGCAGCGCACTGTTGCCATCCCGTCGCCGGACAAGGGATGAATCTAGGGATTAGGGATGCCGCAGCTTTAGCAGAGATTTTAGTCGCTGCCGATCGCGCGGGGGAAGATATCGGCAGTAGAAAGGTACTCCAACGTTATGTCAACTGGCGCAAGCCGGAAAACTGGGTAATTTTAGCTTTTACCGATTTTCTCGATCGAATGTTTTCGACACGGTTGCTACCGATCGTCATTGTCCGCCGGTTGGGTTTATTTTTACTCGATCGAATCCCTGGATTTAAATACCTTGCACTAAGGTTAATGACGGGATTGGCTGGCAAAATTCCGCAGGTGGCAAGGTAGAAAAAAGAGATCCCCCTAAATCCCCCTT
>NZ_JANPGM010000673.1:0-2372 GCF_031423935.1 Chamaesiphon sp. VAR_69_metabat_338 | reverse complement strand
AATCGCGCCTTCGCCGAGTTTATTTAATAACCGTTCAGCCGCAGTTTGGAGCGAATTAGCATCGACATCGCCCAGTTCTGCGATAACGATCTTAAACTCGCCAATAGTTTGGGCTTGAGTTAGTAATTGCTCGGCTTTAGCGATCGCCAGTTCTCCCTTCGCCGTCTCTAATTGCTTCTGATTAGCTTTGAGTTCGGCTTGCATCGTCGAGATTCGATCGAGAATTTCTTCGGGTTTAGCTTTAAATCGATCGCTCAATTCTTTGACTACTTTATCTCGCACATTGAGGTAGTCTAAAATCGCATTACCCGCCACAGCTTCAATCCGCCGCACTCCGGCAGCTACTCCCGCTTCACTGATGATTTTAAAGGCACCAATTTCGGCGGTATTATTTACATGAATACCACCACACAATTCCATCGATACGCCAGGGAAATCGATGACGCGGACGTCATCGCCGTATTTTTCACCAAACATGGCGACGGCACCTTTAGCTTTGGCTTGCGCGATCGGCATGACCTCAATTTCGGCTGAATGTGCTTCGGTAATCCAATTATTTACCAACTCTTCCACCTGTTGAACTTCCGCAGGTGTGAGCGCACGGGGACAGTTAAAATCGAACCGCAAGCGATCGAATGAAACAAGCGAACCTGCTTGGGAAATTTCAGCATCGACGAGTTGTTTTAAAGCTGCTTGTAATAGGTGAGTTGCGGTATGATTGGCTTGAGCGCGACGACGACAAGCAGTGTCAATTTGGGCGGTAATGGTATCGCCAACTCGCAAACTTCCGCGCTCGATCGATCCAAAGTGAACGAAGAAATCTGACTCTTTTTTGACATCATCGATGCGAACTAATAAATTATCCCCCGATAAGTACCCGCGATCGCCAATTTGTCCGCCAGATTCGGCATAGAAGGGGCTTTTATCTAGGACAATTTGCACATTCATCCCCGCATCTGCTTCGGTTACTGATTCGCCAGCAACCAACACAGCGACGACTTCAGCCTGACTAGCAGATTGCTTATAGCCCAAAAATTCAGTCGCCTGAATATGTTCGGCAAGTTTATCTAGAGAACCTTGCACTGTTAGATCGATCGATTCATGGGCACCTTGGGCGATCTTAATTTGTTCCTCCATCGCCAGATTATAACCATCGATATCGATCGTCAAACCTTCTTCTTCAGCGACCTCTTGAGTTAATTCTAATGGGAAACCATAAGTGTCATAAAGTTTGAAGGCATCTTTCCCATTAATTTGGTTGGTGCCGCGTTCTTTGACACTGGTAATCAGCTCTGCCAAAAGCTTTTCACCCCGTTCTAAGGTTTTGAGGAACTGGGTTTCTTCACGCTGCAATTCGGCCTTAATACTATCGGCTTTTTGACGCACATTTGGATAAGCCGATTCCGATAAGGCGATCGCAGTTTCGGCTACTTTGGTTGTAAAATCACCGTTAATGCCAATTAACCGACCGTGGCGCACTACCCGTCTCAATAAGCGTCGTAAAATATAACCGCGCCCAACATTCGATGCGCGAATTCCATCCGCATTCATATGGACGATCGCCCGAATATGATCGCCAATTACCTTCAACGAAGTCTTGGTTTTCTCATCACTATTAAAATAATCAATTCCCGCAATTTCCGCTGCAGTTTGAACGATCGGCAAAATCAAATCCGTCTCATAATTATTCGGCACATCTTGGAGGATTTGCGCCATCCGCTCCAACCCCATCCCCGTATCGATGTTCTTGTTCGCCAACGGCGTAAGATTGCCATCAACATCGCGGTTGTACTGCATGAACACCAGATTATAAAACTCAATAAATCTGCTGTCATCCTCCAAATCGATGTGCTCATTTCCCAATTCGGGATGGAAATCATAATAAAGTTCAGAGCATGGCCCACAAGGGCCTGTCGGCCCCGACACCCAAAAATTATCATCGGCACCCAATCGTTTGATTCGCAACGGATTCACGCCAATCTTATCTCGCCAGATTGCAAAAGCTTCATCGTCATCCTCAAATACGCTGACAACCAACCGCTCTGGCGGCAGATTGAACACCTTAGTCGAGATTTCCCAGCCCCACTCGATCGCTTGCTCTTTAAAATAGTCCCCAAAGCTAAAATTGCCCAGCATCTCAAAAAACGTATGATGCCGTGCCGTCCGCCCGACGTTCTCGATATCATTGGTACGGATACATTTCTGGGAAGTCGTCGCACGGGGAAAGTCGGGCTGACGTTGACCCAAGAAGATCGGCTTAAATGGTAACATCCCCGCGATCGTCAATAACACCGTCGGATCTTCCGGTACCAAAGAACCACTCGGCAACGGCTGATGTCCCCGCTGGCTATAAAAGTCGAGGAAGGCTTGAC
>NZ_JANPGM010000672.1:0-4668 GCF_031423935.1 Chamaesiphon sp. VAR_69_metabat_338 | reverse complement strand
CTAGAAGTTTCATTCAAACCCGCCCACCCCACGGTTATCTACCTGAAACTTATGTGGTGGGCACTGCCCACCTACGGTTGGAAGTTAATTAGTTAAACTTGTCAGCAATTTCTGACATTTTATCGATCGCTAGAATTGAATGAGACAATGAGAACGATCGCCACAATCGGAATGAGCGAGAGCAACAGGATCGTCATCATCTTGACAACTCTTTAACAGGCAACCGATCTAAAAACTTATCTACATAATAAGAGCACAGGTGAGCACCTTCAGCCTGGAACATAAAGTGATCGCGGTTGGGGATGGTAATCAGTTCCGAATTGGCGAACAGGCTGTGGTAACGATGTCCCATTTCCACTGGCGTTTCGGTATCGGCTTCGCCCCATAACAGCAGGACGGGTAAAGAAATTTGTTGGGCAAGTTCGGTGAGATCTTCGTTAACGACTTTAATAAAGGTGCCTTTGAGTGCGCCAGCATTTAAGTAGTCGCGCGAGCCATAGGTTTGACTGTGCCAGGTGAGAAGTTCGTCGCGATAGAGTGGCGAAATCTTGAAGGTATTCCGTATGGTGGCGATCCATTGACTGCGGAGAGATTGCTGGAAGGTGCGCTGACGCTTCAAGCCAGCGGCATTGATTAACGTCATCGATCGCACCCGCTCTGGATATTTGTGCGCGAGGCGGATGGAGATTCTCCCGCCGACAGAATGCGCCACTAAGTCGGCGCGTTCGATGCCGCGTTCGTCTAAATACTGGTGAATGCGATCGGCATATTGCGCGGTGTCCCAATCCTCAGGCGGTGGTGCCGATTTGCCAAAGCCTGGTAGATCGATAATATGTACTTGCGATCGAGTTGCTAGCAATTCGCCCATCGGTTGTAGGGATTGGAGATTTTGACCCCAACCGTGGAGCATTACCAGGGGATGACCGTTGTTGCCGAGTTGAATGCTATTTAATTCCACTTGAGCCATTGCGCACACTTTTGCCTGTTCATCAGCTTAAATTAGCATCGATCGGTACCCAGATAAAGCGGAATCTGGGAAAAGGTGACAGATTTCAAGCCAGATGTGGGTACGATAGGAGCGATCGATCTCACAGTAGATAGCTAAATCGCTGGCTAATATAGGGTATAAGTCCGAATCTTCATCCCATATTTATTACCCCGATTTTAATCTCATGTTTACGATCCCAGCTTATTACTATTCACCGATCGAGCTGCTCGATCTGGTGGAATTAGCCTCTGGGCAGCAAAATGACTGTCAGTAATTATCTATTTAGAAGTAGCTACGGAGGCTAATTATGTTTGCGGTTGGAAAAAAAGTTGGTAGTGGTGTAGAGCAAATTATCTACGAGCATTTTATCCATGTTGTGAGAACGGAGACACCATCCCAAGTATTAGAAAGATTTAGGACATTATTTATCGAGGGTGTTAATTATTCGGACAGTCGGATTTTTAGCACGATCGAATCATTAGCCTTCGATCGAACTGCGGAACACAATTTTCCATTAGTTATCAACCGTTGTTGTTATATTATGGTCAACTATTGGCAGATGCAGCCTACGGGAAATGTGCCAGTAGCAACTTTAGTAGGAATGCTCGAACATCTCCACGATGTGCGGATGACTTATTCTCGCGTCGTGCGACGGTTGCGCCAACTGCTGCATAGTTATCTGCAAAGTGATGACTACCCTAAGCTCAAACGTTTAAATTGCGTACTCAATGGTGAAAGCAGTACCAAAAATACGATTGCCGAGCGACCATTAGGAACATTAATTACCCGCTATCCTTATTTGTACGAGCATTCCCTCGTCTCCGAAGAACGTACTTTTGAGAATGTGGAAACGATTAAACGGGTTCAAAAACAGCTCCGCCGCGAACAAGAAACAAATTTATCGCACTATCTCACTTATCAAGTTAGACGATCGCGGATCAAAGCCCACTTGGGTCGAGAAGCTGCCGATAATTTACCCCCGGTCGTCAATCCTACTCTGCTATCGACGAAAGAATTGGGTATGGCATTCGGTCATTTTGCGGGCAAAGCAGAAGGGAATGCTACCTATCGAGATTTGTCGCATGGATTTGTCGCTCAGCTACAGATGCAGCCGATTATCAAAACATTTAAAGGCGATTTATTCGATTATATTGTTTCTGGTGTTAACCCCAGCTATGGTAAGCGCAGCTTTAACGATCGCTTATACAAAACCATTTATAGTATCTCACCCGATCGCGATTATCAACGTCTCGACGAACTTGGTTTGCTCAGGATTTGTACCCACGTCTTCAATCATTTAGTGATTGAAAGTTCTAGCAATCCCCAGCATTTTGTGTTCATGGATATGATTAACAATTTAGGCTCGGTGTTTACCACGGGCTTACTGCTCAAAGTTGTCTTGATCTGTCAAAAGGTCAAGCCATTATTAGAAAGCCGCTTATCGATCCTATTCAATCACTATGAATCTTCCCAGTGCAAAGGTGTACCTTGGCTGGTAAAATCTCTCGAAAATTGGAATGTTGCTGGTGCGATCCACTTTGGCAAAGTCGATGCTTCGGCACTTAATTTCTTGCAATCGATCGGGGATGGTTGATAGTTAATAGTCGATCGCGTTGCGATTGGGAATGAGATCTTTAACCCCCTGCTTTTCGTGAATATGAGAGATTCAATCGGCAGAACTTTGATGTACTTCTTCTGCCACTAGTTTTAATCGTCTTAACTGTGCTTCCATATCAGCTTTCGTCCATTTAGCGGCAAAGCGATCGAATCCCCAGGCGATCGCCCGGTTGGGAATATTAAATTCAAACTGATTGACTAATCGCGTCCCGCGATCGTTTGGTTGACATTCCCACCGATCTATTCCTTTAAAAAATCCATCGAATTTCCAGACGATCAAGCCCGGTTCGCGGGCAATTACCACATTTTTTAATGTCGGTTCGATCGCCGGAATCTGGATCGTAAATCTACTTTTACTACCGACACTTGTCGCCCATTCTCCAATCGGTTCGCACTTGAGGATTGGATTGAGCCATCGCTGCATCAAATCTAAGTCAGTAATACACTTATCTACTGCTGTTGCACTTGCTTTAATCTGAATTGATTGTTCAAAAATCGGCATTGATTAGGAAGTTGGGAGTTGGGGGTTGGGAGCGGGATGTAAAACGGACGCAATCGTCCTAATATCTAAAACCTAAAGTCTAAAGCCTACAGCCTAAAACCTACAGCCTAAAACCTAGTACCTAATTCTTGCTCGATCCGATCGACGATCGAGTGTTTATCAATGGTAACAAGAATTCGATCGATGACAGATTTGGGGCTACCATCACCCCAAGATGCACCATTGGCTAAATAGGTTTTAGTAACTTGACCGATGGCATAGGTCGATACTCCTGCAATACTAGCTTGTGTCAGAGCTACAGCAGTGTAGGGCGCGATACTAATGCCGCCAGTTGCGGGAGCGAAGATTGCCAGCAAGCCTTTAATACCGCTCAATCCTAATTTTGCCGCCACCTCGCTGATTGTCAATCCACCCATACCCATCGCAATGCTCTGAAAGAGTTTTAGCGCACCCGATCGGGTCATCGATATGCCGTAAAATTGGGATAACCGGATAATCATTCCCACATCGATTGCCGCACCGCCAATGATATCCACTGCGGTAAAGGGATTGATCGCGATCGCGATGGCTTTAGACATCACAAATTGCCAGATAATATCGTTGGCAGCCTCATCGCGACGATCCATCTTGCGATCGATCAACTGTTTCTGAATGCGATCGGCTGCTAGCATGGCATTGAGAGCCGCCAGCGACTTACCTTCGCGCTGCAGGATTTCGATGATTCGCCACTTCAATGCAGCCACTTGCGGCGCGCCAGGATGATAGCTGACGCCCATCGTACCATCTTCGCGTCGATCGGCGCGTACGACCTGGGGCGCGGCTGCGACCAGCATAATCTCGTTGGGACTGAGAATTTCGCGGACGCGCTCGTCGCGGATTTTGGCATAGATCGCCAGCTTATCGCGATCGGGAAACCGATCGACTTTATTAAATACAAGTAAAATCGGTTTGCCAGCAGCTCTCAGTTGTGAAAGCGTCTGGAGTTCGAGTTCGGTGATATCGCCAGCAATGATAAATAAAATCAAATCTACTTGCCGTGCAATCTCATAAGCCAGCCGTTGTCGCTCTTGTCCATCAACTTCGTCAATCCCTGGCGTATCGATAAATTCGATCGCTTCTTGGAGCGTCGCTGGGGTATCTTTATCGAGATCGAATTCGTCTTGCCAATTGTCGATTTCCCAAACTACCTGCTGGCGTTCTTTCGTCACGCCATGCAAAACTCCCGCTTCAAAAACTTCCGATCCGATCAACGCATTTAATAAAGACGATTTACCCCGTCCCACCATTCCAAATGCCGCAACTTGAAACATCGCTCGATCGAGTTTGAGTGACATCTCGCTCAGTTCGGCAATCTCCGCCTCCAATCCCGCTCTTTCCCGTTGGCTCAGATCCAACTCGACTAAAATTCGCCGCAAAGTATCCTGAGCTTGTTGATAATTCCGTTCTGCCTGGATCGTATTAAAGCCCGCGATCGTTTCTGCTAAATTCTCTGGATCTTCTGATGATTGGCTCATTATTTAACTCTCTACTCCAAACGAGCGAATTATTAACTACCTGCTTC
>NZ_JANPGM010000671.1:0-2847 GCF_031423935.1 Chamaesiphon sp. VAR_69_metabat_338 | reverse complement strand
CGAGATTCCCATCCGTAGAGGCGGGGAAGTCGTGCAAACTTTTAGTGTTTATCAAGCTGACAAGATGTTGAAACCGTTTCCGCGTCCTTACGGGAATTAGGGAGTTGGGATCTATCGCGTAGATCTGAGGAGGGTACCAACAAGGGGCACCCCTACAAGTTATCTGTAGGGGTGCCCCTTGTGGGTACCCTTCATCGATGCGGGGTAAGCACGAGCAGCGCACTAATTCCTGCTCTTCTCTGCGAGAGGTTACTTCTCACTCGATTTGAGCGTGAGTAAAGCGTCAAACTGACTGGTATTTTTGTCAGGTTGAGTCGAACTCATCCCTAAGCCGCGAATGGAAGTGACGATCGCATTGACATCGGGGGGGATATTTTTGCCAGCCATCGCGCCCAATTTACTATTAACTAAACTAAATACTTTTTCGACATCGATAAAGACATAGCTTTGTTTTTGGTCGGGCATCGCGTCCATTGTCATCTTAAAATTAGCCGCGCCAGTAAGTGTTTCGCTAGCTGGTGTGGCAATTTTTTCGACCAAGCCGTCGCCGACAGTCACGATCAGGGATTTATCTGACAACCAGCCATAACTCATCACCGTACCCATACCGCCAGGAGCCTTGAGATCGGAAATCTGGGTGTTGCCGACTTTCCGTTGTTCGATCGTCGCACCCGAGCCTTTGGCGAGATTGGTGAGTTTGGTCATGGTATTGTCAGTGACAGCGCGATCGGTACTATCGATCGTTATCGCCCCACCAAAGCCCGCCTGAGCCATCATCCCAGCACTGACTGGGATCGTCCCGATCGTATAGTCGCCACCCATCCAACTAAAGACATCTTTATCGAGATCCAATTGCGTCGATTGGGTAAAACTCTGCCGCATTTGGGCGAACGTTTTTTGAGTTTCGGGATTTGCCGCCGCCACTTTATTGATTTCAGTCCAAATTTGGCTCAAGCCAGTTCCGCCAATTAGGGCAAAAGTATCGGCGGGATAGTTACCACTTGCTTTGGCAGATGTGTTAGGTAAATTGAGATTTGTACCGTCAGTTTTGGCTACCATTTTGAATCTAATGCCGTTGTCTTCGATGCCGATGCCCCCTCCGAAGGACTGAATTTTTTTCAACTGGGTCATCGTAGCCGGATCGAGCGTGGTTGGTTGGTTGCCCGATTTGATGAGCTGTTGGACTCCTTGGAGATAGTCGGGAATATAGAATGCCATCACCGGGTGTTTGAGCTGGAGACTATCGCCTTTGAACCAGTCATTTCCAGCTTTGCTAGCTAGGGACGGTTGACCCTTGGCGGTATCGATCGCCAGTTCGAGCGTATGCTGTTCGGGGGAGATGACCAAGCGATCGTTAACCATCGCGGTGAAGGTTTCACCACTCCCTTTGCCGCTATCGGTAATTTCGACCCCTTGATAATCGATCGTTTTGATGGGTTCTTTACTTTGGGCTTTGAGCTTGTTGGCAAAATCCAAAGCTTTGAGTTTATCTTTAATCCCGATCGAGATCAGCATGTGCGGCTGGGTGGACTTGCCGTCAGGATCGGGCAAAAAGGCAATCATGGCACTACCCAGCCATGGCTGGACGTCCTTGCTAAAATCCATCTTCATGTCAGTAGCAAACTTTTGTTCGAGATCCTTGAGTTGGGCGGTGACGATCTTTTGCGCTTCGGGCGTACCAAATTTTTGTAATTTCGCCCAAGTTTCGGGTTCGTTAGAGACATACGCTGCCATGTAAGCGTTTGCCGGAATCACCCCTGCGAGATCCTGAGGACTGGTTTGGCTGCTATAGATATATTTATAACCCGCAAATCCCGCTCCAGCAGCCACTACTAAAGCTGTTGCCATGAAAATGCCTTTCTTCGCCATACGTTTTAAATATTAGTTATTGGTTCGCGCTGCCACTATGAGAGAGAAAACGCAAGTATTTAGTTATCTAATTCAATCGATCGACTTTTAATTCCGGAAGCTTGGTAACGATTTAAGATAGATGACCTATATTCTACAGGTCGCACTCATTTTTGAGCGATTGCGTATAAAACATCCGACTCTAACACCCGAACGTTGTTGGTTTTTAAAAATTCTAAGCTTGCAGATTTAACCCGCATTTGGGTGGCTGGATCTAGTCGATCGATCGTGCCTCTAATTCCACCACCCATCACCATCGTCCACCAATCCTCTGGGGTATTCAGTTGGTGACGATCGGTTTCGGCAAACACTCTAATATCAGTTGCACCACACGATGATACTAATGCTTGCAGCGATGCAGGTTCGCCAATCCGATACCACGGTGTGTATTGTTTATACAAATCGGGACGTTCGGACTGGATGGCATCCCAGAATGTCCGATTGGCAGGCTCGAATACTCGCGCCCCCCAAGACGCGATCGCTAACGTACCGCCAGGACGCAGCATCCGCCACAATTCGGCAACGGCAGCTTCCATGTTGGGTAAAAAGAAAATCCCAAATACACAGACAATTGCATCGAAACTCGCGCTGGGTAAACCTAAGTTACTAAAATCAGCACATTGAAACTCAATATTTGCCAATCCTTGCTGCTGGGCTTTGGTTCGCGCCAATTTGAGTAGTGACTCAGCCAGATCGACACCCAAAACAGATCCAGTCGTCCCAACTTTTACGGCTGCGGGAATTGCCGATGCACCAGTCCCACAACAGACATCCAAAACCCGCATCCCTGGCTGGAGATCGGCTAGCTCGATCGTCCGCCGCCCGAACCGATTCCAAAAAGATAGTGCTGGCGCGTCAAAATAATCGGCGGCTGAGTTAAAAGTGATGGTGGCTTTATCGATCGCTTCTTGTTTATTCATTTAGCTAGCTCACTTGTGA
>NZ_JANPGM010000670.1:0-2702 GCF_031423935.1 Chamaesiphon sp. VAR_69_metabat_338 | reverse complement strand
CGTTCCCAACGTCTTTGCTGCCTCAAGTCGCGGCGATATTGCCGTTGTTCGCGGCGATTATAATCTCGTTCGCCAGTTCGGAAAATAATTTGGGAGTGGAGATTTTCGGCTGGTTGTTGGAGCGATGATGGTTGAATATTTGCACTCATGGCTCCAGACTTTGGGGCAATAGAGATTACTGCTAGTAATCCAATTGCTAGTGAGACAAATTTTGACATGGTTAGTTCTGTTTGATTAGCAGAAGTGAGGGGTGTTATCTTTGGCTAAATCGATTAGAACAATAAAAACCTCTCTCTAAAGACATAGATAAAAATATTTTGATGAATAAGTGCAAAATAGCAATAATTCAAAATCTTGATATCGATTTAAGTTTTTAAAATTAGCTCCACATCAAATTTTGGTATCAGGCATTGGCTAGGCTACGACAACACCTTCAATTGCAGATATCAGCCTCGATTCATCCCACTATTGACTCTTCGACTGACTTGAACGTAGGTTAGATAACCACGCCGCTCCAGTCGGTTGGCAGAACGTTGGGCATCGCGACGATTGTCGTGGTTTCCCTCCAAAATCCATTGGCGGTCGCCACGGTTGCGATAATAAACAGCAAACTGGCGGTCGCGATACTGGTTACGACGATATTGGTCGTCACGATATTGGTCGTCACGATTTTGGTCGCGATTCTCCAAAGGAGAGGCTACGCCAACGTATTGGGCGATTCTCGTTCCGAGGTTCTGACCGATTTTTTCTGAATCTAGTGCATGTGTTGTAAAGGGCGTAGTCACTACGAATCCCGCACAGGCTAATGCCAACAAAATTATCTTGTTCATGGGGTTAGTTTCAACGTATAAAGTTGGGATCTAACGATTAAATTTAGATCTTAATTAATCGACCATTCTTCAAGGTTAATCACTTAAATAATTAGAGGACTCCCTCTAAGGGCATAGATAAAAGTATCTTAATAAAATAGAATAATAAATTATTAATTTTGTGTTGTAGTTGCAAACGAACAATGCTATCTCAAGATATATAACTAGCTTCTGGCAAGGCTTTAACTTATTTTTTTTATAAATTGAATCAAAAATATATTGCGCGTAGCTCACACTTTCCTCACATTCGGAAGGTACAATAAACATGAGTAGCTATGTGCAACAAAAATCATTTATTTTTTAATCGATCGAGATAAACAAAGCTGCTCATACCAACAGATTTATCGATTGTTATTACTTGCCATCCAAACAAAATTAAAACCACGATCTCCTCATCCAGTGTGCGCTGAGCTAATAGTTCGATTTGAAAGACAACAAATGCCCCGCAAAAACCAGATTCAGCACGAAGACGATTCGTACTGCCCAACGCAGCCGCCACTCCAAGGTTGTTAATTTTAATGGCTGTCCGTAATGTTTTCTGACCAGCCACTCGCTTTCATCGAATGGTCGGGTGTTACTCAATCTGCCGCAGCAAAATGCTCCATCTGGTCTGCGTGTGCCTTCACGAACGACGGGCGTGCCGTGGCGCGCGCAACATAGTCATGACAGGCGGGATATGCCGCCAGCCCGTCAAACCGATCCACAAGGCGTAGCACGTCCGCCATCAAGATGTCAGCGATCGAAAAAGCTCCCACAAGCCATTCGCGTCCGGTCAACACTGCCTCCATCTGCTTGAGCCGTAATATGAGGAAGTCGTCAAAAAACTTCCACATCGGCGTTTCTCCGGTGACACCGGAGAATTTGAAGAAAGACCAGGGCTGACTTGCTGCCTCAACGGAAGCGAGCGCGGCAAACAGCCACTGTTTGACCTCGCTACGACTATGCGGATTGACTGGCATCAGCAATTCACTTCGCTCGCCTAGATGAAGCAAAATCGCACCGCTTTCAAAGATCGAGAGATCTCCATCAGTCAACCACGGCACTTGACTAAAGGGTTGGTGCGAAAAATGCTCGGCACCGCGATCGCGAAATGGCACGCTATTTACGTGATAGGGCAACCCAGCTTCTTCCAGTGCCCACCGCACACGGATGTCACGCACATAGCCTCGCGGAGTTTCGGGAACCCAATCGAAAGTGGTGAGAATCAGATCGGTCATTTAAGTGTCTCCTTACTCCATGTACATTGCCTAGCTGAGTGCGTGATACTATTGACGGATCTGGTTTCTGACAAAGAGATTTTCTACACTCAGAAAGATGATTGGTAGACCTAAAGCCGCACTTGCAAGTGTCTCAATCGCCCAGTTGTGGTTCAGCGAATCGGAGATCGCTGAAACAAGCACTGATGCAATTACAAGCCAAGGTGCGATCTCGACAAATCTTTGTTGCCAAGCAGGTCGATCGCGCAGTCTTGCTTGAGACTTTTGTACAGATTGATGCCAAAACGGAAAGGTCGTAAATACAGCACAAAGATATAGCAGTCCACGTAGATTCAGTGCCGTCAACTTCGGCTCGGCTCTCACAAGATAAAGACACAAGTACCTCCGTACTTTTATGGTTAATATTGTTGATAAATCGCTGATAATTTTCGATACGATCTCGATCTCATCGCCAGTAGTGTTACCGTCAATCCAATTAACCCAGTCACAGTAAATAAAAGTGCAATCCCTCGATCGGCTCCAGTTCCAAACCAACTGCCAAGCAGATCGACCCCTGCACCTGTAGTCATAAAGGGAATGAAGAGAAATTGAGCGATCGGACCAATCATAAACGCGG
>NZ_JANPGM010000669.1:0-2236 GCF_031423935.1 Chamaesiphon sp. VAR_69_metabat_338 | reverse complement strand
CAATCTCACCCGCTTGACGCAAGTGAGTAGGTTTGTCAGCGAAGTGGCAAACGTCGCGCCGAATGATTATGCCGCCTTTGTCGGCAAGTGCGCCTTCAGTCATAAAGGCGGTATCCACGTCTCCGCCGTCGAACGCAATCCCTTCACCTACGAACATATCGCCCCCACTCAAGTTGGCAACGAACGCCGGATTGCGATTTCTGAACAGTCGGGATTGAGCAATGTGCTGATCAAAGCTAGCGAGATGGGTTTGACACTTACTAAAGAAGATCCGCGCACGCGGCAGATTTTAGCCAGACTTAAGGAATTGGAATATCAAGGCTACCAATTTGAAGGAGCCGAGGCAAGTTTTGAACTCTTGATGCGCGAAATTCTCGGTCAAACGGCGACGCTGTTTACAATCCAAGATTTTCAGGTACATTGCGCGATTATCCCCGAACGAGACTACGCCAACGCCACCAAACACCACTCCCTGGCGACGATTAAAATCGCCGTCGATGGTCAAAATATCCTCGAAGCCGCCGAAGGTAATGGCCCCGTTTCCGCTCTTGATGCCGCCTTACGCAAAGCTTTGAGTCAGTTTTACCCCGAACTCAATAAGTGCTATCTCACCGACTATAAGGTGCGAATTATCGATGGTGGTGCCGGAACTTCCGCCGTGACGCGGGTATTAGTAGAATCGAGCAATGGTTTACATCGCTGGACGACGATCGGTGTCTCTGATAATATCCTCGAAGCATCTTATCAAGCTGTCGCCCAAGGGATTGAATACGGGTTACTGGTTAAGTCGCCACAAACCTGTAGTTTGGTAGATATTGAATTAGTTGGGAGTTAGACGATCGAATTGTCGAAATAAGCTACCTAGCCAATCGAAAGTAATGATGAATAGCTACAAGCAATAACCGATCGTGGTTAAGGTTTTCGATAGCTAGTAACGCGCAAAATTAACTTGCCGTTTTGGGGATTGCGGCTAAACAAAAATACGCCTTCTTCGGCTTCGCCTCCGGCTAAGAAATCGAATTGCTGTTCGCCCGTTTCTTCGACATCTCGATCGATCCGCAATCGGGCAGTTACACGCACGGCATCAGCCGTATCTCCTCCCTTGTTAGTGAGGGTAAAAGGTACATAAAAACTGCCATCAGCTTGGCGGATCTTACCGCTCCGTTCGATTGCTAAAACTGGGGGTCGATCTCCGACTTTCACCCAACTATAAAGTACCAATCCCACAATCCCAGCCACAATGCTCGATGCGATGCCAAATGTTACCCATTCGGCAACAGATCGCTGTTGTTTTTGTTCGGATTCACTCATACCACGATCCGTCCTGCTGCACCACCAATTGAGGCTGGCAATCCTAGCACGATCGCATGGCTCAACCACACTGTCCACGGATCTTCAAAACTGAGTTGATGGAAAAACCACAACATTAATAACCCAGATAGTAATGAAACAATATAAGCGATGAAAGTCTCAGTAATCGGTCGATGAAATAGACCTGTCTGTTGGTAACGTTTAGCTTGGTTGGTTAAACCAGCCACAAACACAATCCCATAGGAAATTAGTAAAGAAGCGGCGATTGTAGCTAGTAGCCAAGGCGGCGTCATTGCTGATGCCAACATCGGTACCTCTTGCGTTGGTGCGATTGTGAATGCAATAAACAGAGCACCGATCGAAGTTGCACCCACATCTGCGAGAGTAGCATTAATTTCTGCGGTTTTAGACTGTGAAGATGAAGATTTCGGTGTGTTAGTATCTCGACTGCGATCTCCACTTAAAAATGAATCGGCAACAGCTACACCCAGCGTAAACGGAACGCTTTCATAAATAATTTTGCCCACTGCTTCATTAATTGATGTATTGAGATCGATCTGTCGCAATAGCACCAAAGTTAAGGCCGTACATACAAATCCAATTGCCAAAGTTTGAATACTATCGATCGAGGTATCGCGCATTGTCGTATCGACTGTGCCGCGAAACCCTTCTGTCCGAATCAGTAAAAAGACAACGACAAAGTTAGTAAATAACGCGATGAGCATTGGCAAAGGTTCGGCATACGAACCAATCCACCAAACTTCCATCGTGTAGAGTAATGGAATCCCAAACAAAAAGCCACTTGCGGCTCCTCGGATCGAGTCTCTAATTTCTTTCTTAAAAGCTGTTCGAGCAGAAGTAGGTGACGTATGTCTATTGTGGCCTTTCATCATCGTCTGCCAATACTTGTTCGATTGTCACAAGA
>NZ_JANPGM010000668.1:0-7638 GCF_031423935.1 Chamaesiphon sp. VAR_69_metabat_338 | reverse complement strand
GTAGGAATATTGTCGCGTAATTGCATCAAAAACTTACCCTCAAAGGGTAGGATGGCGATCGCGACTTCGATCGGTAACTTATCGCTCATGAGGAAATTGCGTGTTGCTGAAGATCTGCCAAAGACACAAACTTGAGTGCCGTACTATGTGTCGCTGCCAAATCGACTGGCGGCGCGACCCCATCCTCCAGGGCTTGTTTCCATCGTGATGCACACAGACACCACTTATCGCCCGGTTTTAAGCCAGGAAAATTGGCAGCGGGGACGGGGGTGCTCAGATCGTTACCCTGGGCTTTGGTATATGCCAAAAATTCGGCAGTTACCCGCGCACAAACGACGTGCGTACCCCGATCTTGGGGGCCAGTCGCGCATACTCCCGTCCGAAAAAAGCCGGTCATCGGCGAGGTACAGCAAGTCTGAAGTTCGGTACCGAGCACATTTCGATCGAGGTTATCACTCATAATTCACAATTAGCTTACTGGCGGCGATCTCACTGACGATCGATCGAACTCTTTACTCTTAATATATCCCACCAAGATTGAGCTGTGCTGGCTGCCAGAAAACATTTCAAGGTTCCGGTTGTGGCTCGAATACGATTCCCTTAAATACTCGTTCGATTGGCAAAGACAAATTAATACTTTCTAAGTCGATCGGATCTCCTGGACGGTAATTGAAAATTTCCCATCTACCTCGATCGTTTCTACGATAAATATCGATTGCGATTTCAGTAGTGCTCACTAAGATATATTCTTGCAAAGTATCCGATCTGCGATACAAATTAAATTTATTGCCTCGGTCGTAAGCTTCCGTGCTGGGAGATAATACTTCGACAATCAGACAGGGATACGAGATAAATTTAGTGGCACTTCGATCGCGTGAATCGCAAGTAACACTTAAATCGGGATAAACATAATCATTAGAGTTCTGAATGTTGACTTTGGCATCAGCACTAAGTACTCGACAACCACTATCATCTAAATGATTGCGGAGGATAGTACCAAAATTCATAGCAATCTCACTATGATTTACCGTGCCACCTGTCATGGCATAGACTTCGCCGTCGATATATTCGTGACGCAACTGTTGTTGCTCTTCCCACTCTAGATATTCTGCGGGGGTGAATCTAGGAAAATTCGATCGAACTGCAACCATAGATCGTTACCTCGGAATGACAGATTTTTTGGTTATTTATAACTAAATTGATGCTAAAGATCGCTCCTAACCCCCACCAACGATCGTCACAATCTCTAATCGATCGTTTGTTTTAATCTCAGTTTCATCCCAAAATTGCCGATGCAAAATTTCGCCATTATATTCCACCGCCAACAGTCGGGGATTTAACCCCATCTGTACTAATAATTGGGGCAAAGTCGTCTGCGGCAAGCAGGTATGAACTTCGCCATTAACTTGTAATTCGATCGCCTGAATCATTGCCATATTCTCAAACCTAATCCCTAAAACCTAGAGCCTAAACCCTCATCTGCGGCACGCGATTTAACATTGCCAAACAATATTGCACTGCATGAGTCGGGTTTTCTGCATTCATAATCGCCCGTACCATTGCCAGTCCTGGCGCGCCAGCTTGGACGACATCATCGATATTCGTACTATCGATTCCGCCGATCGCAAACCAGGGGACTGTGGCGTGTTTGGCAGCATGTTGGACGTATTCTAGTCCAGCGGCTGCTTTACCTGCTTTGGTTGGCGTTTCGTAGACTGGCCCGACGCCGATATAGTCTGCACCTTCGGCGATCGCGCGGTCCATTTCTGCGGGGTTAGTGGTCGATTTACCGACGATCTTTTGCGAACCGAGGATTTGCCTAGCGATCTCGATCGACACGTCTTGCTGACCCAAATGTACCCCGTCTGCGTCAACCGCTAGAGCCAGATCCACTCGATCGTTAATAATAAATAACGCGCCATATTTATGACAAAGTTGACACATCGCTTGGGCGGTCGCCAATCGATCGACATCGTTGCTGTCCTTGTCGCGATACTGTACTAAAGTCAATCCACCTTGCAGAGCTGCTTCAACGCGGGCGAGCAAATCTGGCGCGGCGGCGGTGACTAGATACAAGCGCGCACTAGCCAAGCTTTGACGGCGACGGTAGGTCAGTAAATTACTTTCGAGTGCATAAACGCGGTAGCGCATTTGCTTGCAATTACTACTCAATGCCACCGACGATAGTTTGCCGTATTCTTCGAGAACGCGCAAAGCCTCTTGCACTCGACAGAGATTCGCTTGGAGCAATTGTTCGATCCCCGTCCGTTGCTCCTCACGCGGATGAGTCAACGCAGTACCCACATCTCTAGTTGTATCTCGTGCCGAGCGGATTTCGGGCGTATGCCACATGCCCAAGTCTTGGCGCATCTGCTTGCACTCATTTGCCATTGTTCGATCGTTGAGGGCAAATCGACACCATTCTTCTATGATGCGCAATCCTTCCCGCGCTCGATCGAAATTTGCATCCAAAATTCGCCAGATAGCTGGTTGGATGGAGTCAGAATGAAGATTGCTCATAAAATGGGGAGGGAAGAGTTGAAAACGGGAGGTAATTAATACACTCTCACAGAATGCAGATCGATCGCCGTTCTATTCTATGCGAGTTGCCTCACCCTCACGGTAACATCTAGGGGCGATGCTTGCTGTCTGCCCGCTCAGGTGAACTTACTCACATCTTGCATCAGTTTTAATCTACCTTTGCTTTGCGTAGATTTAGGGTACCCTCAGATCTGAGCTTTTACTAGTCTTTATATCTTTGTGCAAAATATGAAGTTATCGCTTTAAAGATTGCGATCGCTACTGAGTAAGCTCGCCCCAACCGTTCCCACTGTCAACTACATGTTATTTTTTAGTGACTTGGGCGAATGCTTTCTCCAAATCTGCAGTAGAAGCAGCACCCGTCACGACTTCGCCATTCATAATAAATGTGGGCGTACCATCGACACCGAGTTTGCGGCCTAATTTGAAATCTTCGACAATAAAAGTATCAGCCAGTTTGCGATCGGCATTAAATTTATTTAGATCCAACTTCAACTTCGTTGCCGTTTCCAGATAAAATGCTTCGCCTAATTTAGCTTGATTGGCATAGAGAGCATCATGATAATCCCAAAATTTACCTTGCTTATTTGCCGCCCAAGCCGCCCGCGCTGCTGGCAATGCTTCGGGGTGAATTTGGGTTAAGGGGAAATACTTATAAACCAAGGTGACTTTATCCTTATGTTTGGCCATAAATTGCTTGACACTCTTATCGGCAGTCGCGCAATACGGACACTGAAAATCAGAAAACGCTACCATCACGATTTGACGATTACTAGCTCCGATCGCTGGCGAATCACCAATCATTGATTTGGTATTTTTCCGCACGTTGGCGATCGCATCAGCTTGCACTTTTTTCTCTTTAGCTTGCTGCTCGATCGCATATTTTTGCAAAATCTCGACTAAAACATCTGGATTCCGCCGGATTACTTCCAGAATTTGTTTTTCGAGTTGGGGTGTAACTTTAACCGATTTAGATTGGGCAATTTTTACTGGTGTAGTGACTTGCTCGGTAGTCAATATATCGAACGCCGGATTGTCTGAATTAGGACTTGCGGTATTTGAACTAGAGCTTTGCGGGGCAGCCTGAACGGGTAATGTGCCCAATACCAAAGCCGACAATAATAGAGAGAGGATCGGTAGTCGGCACAAATTGAGTAAATAATTCATTGCAATAAAATCGGGGTAAGTTGAAGGCGATCGATCTCCAAAGGCAGGTCTGCGATCGATGACAGCGGTTTATTTAGAATTTGTAGTTGTTGGCGCAACTTGCTTCAGATTCTTTTTGAGATGTTGGAATTTCATCGAACCTTTATATCCGGCTAAAGTTGCAATCTCTTTTAAATCTTTCGTACCAGTGAAATATTTGCCATCAATTATCCAAGTTGGAAAATATTTAATCTGGATGTCTTTGCATAACTGTCGCTGCGAGTTTGCACCCTTAGCATCGCATTCAATGTAAGTTAATTGCGTCGCAGCTTTGGCTCCAAATAAGGCTTGTTGCTGCTGGCAATGCTCGCATGAATACGCACCATAAAACTTGACACCCTTCGCAGTGAGATATTTGGCTAAGGCGATCTCGGCCTTGCCAGAAACAGTCGTCACCTCGATTTTGCCAGTACCGCGCTGTTGACTCTCAGGAGCAGGTTTGGGCGTTGAGATCGGAGCTACTGTAGGTACAGCTTTGGGTATCTCGATGGGAGCGACTGCGGGCACAGCTTTCGGTGTCGCATTCGGAGCTGGTTGGGGGGTGGTTTTTGTTGTGCTATTGGGAGCTGCTTGCACGGTAGCACTAACTCCATCGACTGGCGGCGAAGGATTAGCTCGCACGCTGACTAAGCCACTCGTTAGTGTCGTCATGACGATCGAGATCGCGGTCGCTGATTGAAGCAACTGTAATTTTCTAAGCATTGGTAAAATTGAACGATCGGCAACTGTAAAGTATATAAACTATTTGGGTCGATCGCACAAGTTAAAGTATCGATCGACACCGCCGCGATAGCAGCTCCAAAATTTCTGTCGATCGTCTATTCGATAGATTATTCACCACGCGCCAATTTATCGTACTTAAATGCTTTATTACCTTGGTAGCCAGTCAATTCACCCAGTTTTGCTAGTTTCTTGACACCAGGTTCTAATTTGCCATTAATGCTCCAAGTTGGAAAGCTTTTAACCCCTGCCTGCGAGCAAGCTGTTGGCTGCGGATTCTTTTTGGCATCAGCCGCACATTCGACATTGGTAACTTCTGTCCATGCTTGTTGGCCGAATAACTGCTTCTGCTCGAAGCAGTGCGGGCACCAATAAGCACTATACATTTTCACCCCTTTTTGGGTGAGATACTTCGCCAGTTCGATCTCCGCAGGGCCGGATGTGGACTGGATTTCCCAACCGATTCCCGGTTCGGGTGCCGACGTTGGCGAGAGTGACTTGAGATCCCCACCGATCGCCGTATTGTAAAATACCAGCGATACCACTAGAGCTGCCAAAGCTGCGGCCATTCCGGTAAACAGCAATTGACCGATATCTTCCCAGTCTCTACCCAAGATGGTAAGTCCGAAGATGGTAAATGTAAAAATTGCCGAAGCAATACAGAATGGACAAGCAGCCTTGATGACAAACGCCAGTAAATAGATCAAATAGCAACTAAATACGGCCATGCCAGTACCCACGACAAATATCCCCAGCCAAGTCAGATTATTGAGTTGGTTATGGGTGGCTTTGTTCGCCTTGGGATCGACGAGCGTTGGCGCAAATGCCATCGCGGCAACAGCAATATAACTGAGCAAGCCCAATCCAGTCAGCGGGAAATTGCCGATATTCGCAAACGGACTAGCTAGCACGATCTCACAGCCTTCTGTGCCACAAACACCGTTGTGACTGACTTTGACCCAGGTGAGATAAGCAGTGACAAATATACCCAAAATCGCGATCGCACCAATTAGCAACCGCGAGTATTGATAGATCCAGGGGATTTGACGACGTTTCATAGTTTTTAGTAGGGGATAGGGGTTAAGAGATACTGACTAACTGTGAAGGTTGAGACGGTGATTAAGTTGTGGATTGTGGGCTAAAGAATGGTTACGAACAGATGAAAATAAGCATTTGTTCAATATTTTGGCTCCCTAATCTCTATCCCCTATCCCCCATACCGTACTTATGAATTTTCATCGAATCGATCGCCCGTTGCACCGATCGATTGGCGAGATCTTGACGAATAGTTTCGACAAATTGACTGACGCGAATTGGGTCGATAGAGTTCTCGATCTTGCCTTGACGTTTGAGCGAACTGGACACGATCGCCCCATCGGCAAACTGCATCAAACTGTTAATATTCTCTACACTCGCACCACTGCCGATCAACATTGGCGTACTGCCAGCGGCAGCTTTGGCTAGCCGCAAGTCTTCTAGACTGGGGGGACTCCCTGTTACCGCGCCAGATAAGATGATGGCATCGGCTAGCCCGCGCTCGATCGTTTCGCGGACGGCATTAGTCAGATCGCTGGAACTGAGGGGTTGGGCATGTTTGACCAAGACGTCGGCCATGATTTTGACATCCGCTCCTAATTCCCGCCGATACCGGAGCAGTTCGTGGGCGCAGCCTTCGATTAAGCCCTGATCGGTAGCCATCACGCCAGAGAGCACATTGACCCGAATAAAACTCGCACCCGTGCAACTAGCGATCGCCATCGCGCTGAGACTATCATTGCGCAGGACATTGATCCCGATCGGGATCGCTACCAATTCCCGCAACCGCGTGACGATCGTCGTCATCGCACTGACTACCGCCGGATCGACGCGGCTTTTGGGAAAAGGCGCATCAAAAAAGTTCTCGACCACGATCCCATTGACACCTCCAGACACGAGGGCGACGGCTTCCTGCTCGGCGCGATCGATAATGGCATCTAGGCTACCACCCCAACGCGCAGAAGTCGGTAGGGGCAATAGATGGACGACGCCAATTATCGGCTGGGTAGTGTTAAAAATTTGCTTTAAATTCACGTTTTGCGTTTAAACTTAGGCGGATGGCGATTGCCGCACCAACTCAACTTTTGGCATGACCAAACCGCCAGACTCGATCTTCACCTCTATTATCCACAAATTAGGCTTGCCTAACTCACCTAAACCGATCGACTAGTCACCAGTCACTAGCAAGCTAACATTATTTGCGACTTTACATTCCGCAACATCATGCTATAATTAGGGCTGAATAACTCAAAATAGGCACGTTAGTTACTATTATCCAGCTTTGCAAGTCGGAATTGCTACTAACCGAATCTATTATTAATTTAGTCAAAAGCACTCTGTCGCCAGTGTCTGTGGGGAAAAAGTTGTAAAATCGCTGAATGTAGCTATTTACAACTCCATCAGCTACACCAACAAACTCAAAAGAAGTGGGTCGAATCCGCTATAGGTTTGAGCTGGTAAATGAGTACGGAACCACACACTACTGTTGGAGACAAAACCACCAAGACTACATGGGCAACAAGCCAACAATTGCAATATCTCACTTAGGTTGCGAAAAAAATCGGATTGATAGCGAACACATGCTGGGGCTGCTGGTAGAAGCAGGTTATGAAGTAGACGCCGATGAAACCGCTGCCGATTATGTCATCGTCAATACCTGTAGCTTTATCGATGCCGCCAGAGCTGAATCAATTCAGACATTAGTAGAGCTAGCCGAAGCTGATAAAAAGATCGTGATTACTGGTTGCATGGCGCAACACTTTCAAGCAGAATTACTCGCCGAAATTCCCGAAGCGGTCGCCGTAGTCGGGAGCGGTGACTATCACAAAATTGTGGATGTCCTCGCCCGCTCTCAAGCTGGCGAACGCGTAGTCGAAGTCACCGCAGAGCCGACATATATTGCTGACGAGCATACCCCCCGCTATCGGACGACCACTGAAGGGGTCGCCTATCTACGCGTAGCGGAAGGTTGCGATTATGGCTGTGCTTTCTGCATCATTCCCCACTTACGGGGCAAGCAGCGATCCCGCCCGATCGAATCGATCGTTGCCGAAGCTAAAAGACTGGCGGATGAGGGCGTACAGGAGCTGATCCTGATCTCCCAAATTACCACCAATTATGGGATCGATATTTATG
>NZ_JANPGM010000667.1:0-4091 GCF_031423935.1 Chamaesiphon sp. VAR_69_metabat_338 | reverse complement strand
GAAATTTAGAGTAGGGGCAATTCATGAATTGCCCCTACTCTAAATTTCGCAAGGCAAATCATACCCGTCGATCGAAATTAATAACTGTTGCGAAGGAGTGTAATTATGCAGACGATCGAATTCTTAGCTTATCTTCGCAGTTTAGATATTCAAGTTTTTATCGAAGGTGAAAAGTTTCGCTGTAACGCGCCTGAAGGGATTCTGACAGCAGAACTGAGATCGGAAATTCAAGCGCGGAAACCAGAAATTATTGGATGTTTGGCAGTAACTCATCATCATAGTCGCCACAATTTTAAACCGTTGGTACCAATTTCGCGATCGCAAAATCTGCCCCTATCTTTTGCACAACAACGGCTATGGTTTCTCGATCGATTAATGCCGAATCATCCTTTTTATAATATTCCCCTCGCCCTAAATTTAACAGGTTCGTTGGCGAAGCCTCCACTGTGTGGAATCGATACCGCTGCATTAGAGCAAACTTTTAATGAAATCGTGCGCCGACATGAAGCTTTACGCACCAAGATCGCGATCGATGCTGGACAACCAGTTCAGGTAATATGTCCTACCCTCACCATTCCCTTGCCTGTCATCGATTTACAGCAATTACCACCAGCCGAACGCGAAAGCCGAGCCAGACAGCTCGCTATTGAAGCAACTCAACATCCCTTCAATCTGTCAACCGATCCCTTGCTCCGAGTCAAACTGCTGCGGCTAGAACAGACAAGATCGATCCTACTGCTGACACTTCATCACATTGTCGCCGATGGTTGGTCTATGGGGGTGTTAATGAACGAAATCGCCTCACTCTATCCAGCCTTTGCCAACAATCGCCCCTCGCCACTGCCAGAATTGCCAATCCAATATGCCGACTTTGCACATTGGCAACGTGAATGCTTGCAAGGGGAAGTTTTAGCCACACAACTCGGTTACTGGCAACAACAATTAGATGGGATTTCCATGCTCGATCTGCCCACCGACAGACCGCGATTAGCCGCTCAAACTTACCAGGGTGCTAGATACCCGTTGCAATTGTCCAAAAGTTTGAGCTTGGCACTTTTAGCTCTGGGACAGCAAGAAGGGGTAACTTTATTTATCACTCTATTAGCCGCTTTTCAAGTTTTACTATATCGCTATACTCAACAATCGGATATCGCGATCGGTTCGCCAATTGCCAATCGCAACCGGAGCGAAATTGAAGGGCTAATTGGCTTTTTTGTCAATAGTTTAGTGCTGCGTACCGACCTGTCCGGAAACCCAACTTTTCAAGAAGTATTAAGTCGAGTCAAGGATGTGGCTTTGGGAGCCTATGCTCATCAAGATTTACCTTTTGAAAAAATCGTCGAAGAACTGCATCCAGAGCGTAATTTAAATCAAAACCCGCTGTTTCAAGTAGTATTTGCGCTGCAAAATGCACCGATGACGGCCTTAGAGTTACCCGATTTAACTTTAAGTCCGCTACCATTTGAAACGGAAACAACGCGCTTCGATCTGGAGTTGCACTTGTGGGAGCCAAATACTCAAAATGGATTGTGGGCGGATAGTTCGGAAGGAATTAGTGGTTTTATAATTTACAGTACCGATCTATTTGATGAAGCGACGATCGCGAGGATGGTAGGACACTTCCAAATATTACTTGAAGGGGTAGTTGCCAATCCAGAACATCAAATCGCCCACTTACCACTCTTAAGCAAGTCTGAGCTAGATAATGTATTAGTTAAATGGAACGATACACAGTTAGATTATCCTCAAGATAAGTTAGTTCATCAGTTATTTGAAAATATTGCTCACCAGTATCCAGACGCGATCGCGCTGGTAGCAGAAGATGAACAACTCACTTATAAAGAGTTAAATATTCGCAGCAATAAACTCGCACATCATCTCACAAAATTCGGGGTAAAAGCCGAAATTTTAGTCGGACTTTGTGTAGAACGTTCGATCGATCTAGTCGTCGGTATGTTGGGCATTCTCAAAGCAGGTGGAGCTTATGTGCCGATCGATCCGACTTACCCATCCGAACGTTTGAACTTAATCATTCAAGATGCGAAGATCTCAGTGTTGCTAACTCGCGAATGCTGGCGCGAACGAGTTGAAAATTGCGATATCCGAGTCATCTGTGTAGATAAAGATTGGGAAAGTATCGATCGAGAACCTGAAGCTAATCTCGCTCATCAAGTTGGATTAAATAATCTTGCTTATGTTATTTATACTTCTGGCTCGACTGGCACTCCTAAAGGCGTAGAAATCGAACAGCGAGGATTACTAAATCTCGTGTTTTGGCATCAACACGCGTTTACAGTCGCACCAAGCGATCGAGCGACACAGATTGCAGGCGTGAGCTTTGATGCTTGTGGCTGGGAAATTTGGCCTTATCTGAGTACCGGAGCGAGTATCTATTTTGTAGATGATGACATCCGGCAAATGCCCGATCGGTTAAAAGATTGGCTGGTAGCAAAGGCGATAACTATTTGCTTTTTACCGACTCCTTTAGCCGAGCAATTTTTATTATTAGATTTCCCTGAAGATGCCGCTTTACGAATATTACTCACAGGTGGAGATAAATTAAATAACTATCCTCAAGCAGATCTTTCATTCCAATTATTCAATAATTATGGGCCGACTGAGAACACAGTGGTGACAACTTCGGGGCGAATTTCGATTGAAGATCGAGATGATTTAGCACCAGTAATCGGTCGAGCGATCGCAAATACACAAGTTTATATCCTAGACAAATATTTACAACCCGTACCTGTCGGTATTGCCGGAGAAATATACATCAGTGGTGATGGATTGGCACGAGGTTATTTAAACCGTCCCGAATTAACTGCCGAATGCTTTATCGAGCACACTTTTAATAATAACTTAACAGCGCGACTGTATAAAACTGGCGATCTGGCTCGCTATCGCGGAGATGGTAATATTGAATTTTTAGGTCGCATTGACGATCGCGTAAAAATTCGCGGCTATCGGATCGAACTGGGTGAAATTGAAGCGGTATTAAATCATCATCCAGCAGTGCAGCAAGCTGTTGTATTAATGCGTGAAGAGAACGAGGAGAAAAGCTTATTAGCTTATATATCACCGAAACCAGAATACAGTCGATCGCAAGAACTCAATCAATTAAGCCAATTGCAGGAGGAGCAAGTTTTGCAATGGCAAATGTTGTACAACGAAACTTACGATCGACCTGTCGATCTAGATCCTAAATTGAATATTGTCGGTTGGAATAGTAGTTATACCGATCGACCTCTACCCGCCGAGCAAGTCTATGAGTGGGTAGATAACCAAGTCGAGCAAATTTTGGCTTTACAACCCGATCGAGTGTTAGAAATCGGGTGTGGAACGGGTTTGATATTATTTAGAATTGCTCCTCACTGCGATCGATATTGGGGTACCGACTTTTCGCCAGTTTCTATTAATTATATTGAGCAGCACTTAGCGCAGCAAGAACTACCACAGGTAGAACTATCCGCTCGCATGGCTACCGATTTAGATCGATTACCAATAGCCAGTTTTGATACAGTAATTCTCAATTCAGTCGTTCAATATTTCCCGACGATCGATTATCTAGTTGATGTCATCGCAGGTGCGATCGATGCAACTGCTCCCGGCGGTCGGATCTTCATCGGCGATGTGCGAAGTTTGCTACTCTTACAAGCTTTTCATACATCGGTACAACTCGATCGAGCCGAACCATCCCTCACCTGTTTCGAGTTGCAGCAACGGGTACAGATGCAAATATTCCAAGAAACAGAATTAGTCATCGATCCAGCTTTTTTTACGGCTCTACAGCAACGCTTTCCACAGATCGATCGCGTCCGAATTCAACTAATGCGGGGGAAACATCATAACGAGTTAATTGCATTCCGTTATAATGCGATTCTTCAGATTGGCGAGCAAACTATTAGCACCGAACCTATTAGCGATCGAGACAATTATCTAACACTAAACTGGTCGGCAGCCAATCTGACAATTTCAGCAATACGTCAGTTATTAATTGACGATCGACCGGAAAGATTAAGCATACTCAATGTACCGAATGCGCGGGTAACGTCAGCAGTTAAAACAGTTGCATGGCTAGCAGAGCCAGCAGG
>NZ_JANPGM010000666.1:0-2952 GCF_031423935.1 Chamaesiphon sp. VAR_69_metabat_338 | reverse complement strand
CATGCTTTCGATGCATATATTACCAGGGATTCACCGGGATAATACTTCTGCCACCCATCCCGATATTGTTGACAAGCTGTGCGTACCGATTGCTCGTCGAGAATATATAAGGGGGAACCAAATTGCCGTACCAATTCGGTGACATCACAGCCGCCAATTTCTAGACAATCCCTGTCGTTAACTGTCGCCGTTAGCGGGAGAATGTGTTGGTTGGGTGAGGCGTCGAGATTAGCTGGCGGTAAGTACTGGCGGCTGCTGGGCTGGGTGGCGGAGATCGATACCATTAGGTTGTGACTAGAATTTGCGGATTCCTAAATTATAATAGAAGTGCGGATTTAGGTCGATCCTCAGTTATAGCGGTTAGGACAGGACAATGATTGAAATCGTCGCTTGGGATGCAAAGTCTGCCTACGCAGACTAATTAAAGAATGTCCTATGACCTTTGCTACTGCTATAAGATCTTGGTGGTTTGAGGTCGATCGAATCTACGATCGAGGATTAATTTCGGGAGTTTTAGCAAAGATGTCTGACAATCGCGACCTTGTCATCAAATTCTATCGGGCATTCGATCGCGGCGACTTTGAGATCGTTAGAAATATGATGTCAGAAAATTTTGCCGCTCATTTAGTTGGCATATCTGCAACTCTAGATCGAGACGAGTTTATCGAATTTGGAAGTAAATTTAGGCAAGCTTTCCCCGATGTTTGCCATCAATTCGATCGATCGATTTGTGAAGATGATAAAGTGGTCACTTCAGGGATATTTACAGGTACGCATTTAGGCAATTTCCAAGGCTTACCAGCTACGGGACAATCGCTCTCCGTCGCCGTGATGCATGTCGATCGCATTAGCGATGGTAAAATCGTCGAACATTGGGGTCAAGGCGACCAGGCGGGCATGATGCAACAACTTGGAATCGTGCCGCTACCTGGCATTGCTTTATTTTATCGGGCAATTCGTCAGCAATTGGGACTGAATAAGTAAGCCTAAATTTATTCGACAACTTTGCGTAATGCTTTCATCTGCGATCGATGTTTCTTAGCTTCTAATCTGCGCCGATCTTGGCTTTTACTTGGCTTTCTAATTTTGCGAGGCAAGACGACAACTGCTACGCTTAAAATCAAAGCTTTCAATCGATCGAATGCTTCCGATCGATTGCGTTCCTGACTGCGGTGTTCTTGTGATTTAATCACGATAACACCTTCATTGGTAATGCGACGATCGCTCAATTTCAGCAGCCGATCTTTATACCATTCGGGTAAAGATGATGCTTGAATGTCAAAGCGTAAGTGTATCGCTGTCGCCACCTTATTAACATTTTGACCGCCAGCACCTTGCGATCGAATGGCACTAATCTCAATTTCATTGAAGGGAATACTAATACTTTTAGATATCTCGAACATGACTGATTTAGTAATATCGGGTCGTGCATTGCCGAACTCATATTATCTATTTTAAACGAATCTTACGGATTTAACCCATTGGTACCCTTATTAAATTAAACGGAGCGATCGAGCGGGTTAGATCTGAACACTAGACCATAGCAATATTCATATTTCCAGGTAAGCAGCACAATTAATTAATGTTAATTGTGCTGACTTCGATCTAGGTTGAACATAGAGAAACTTCTTGTTTTTTTGCCAACTCTCGATCTAAGATGATTATTTCTCTAATCCAATCTCTAGTATTTTCTGTACTGTATTCACCATATTTACCATCGTATACAAAAATGCTCTCGGACACTTTTTCTGGAGTATCTCTACCATCTAAGAAATATTGACAATCCATAGAGTCATTGTCTTTTCTACATCCGAAAATATTGACTTCTATTCTGCCGTTATTAAGTTGCCGAACAATTTTAATTCCTTTACACTCTTTTGGCGGATTATCTTCGGATAACTCACCAAATTGTTTAATACAGACAAGTGGCTCGATTTGGCATCTGAACTTAGTATCAGATAGTAGAAAGTAATCTTCAATAATTGAAATTATGTCGTATATTTCTGGATGGTGCATGTAAATGATGTTGATGAGAGAATTAGTCGATTGTTTTGAACAGAATGTAAATGCACAAACATCTGAACTATTTTACAGACATACTGACTAGCTTATCTTACCCACTTTGCAACATTTGGCTATCACCCAATTCTTAATATTATCGATCGGGTTGTTCAGCACTAAACTACAAAATTTTCGTTAAATCTAAGATAAATTCAGGCATCACATCCTGACAATCGATCGAGCCTGGATTATCAATAACTTCAACTTCTTTGTTCGATCGATAGATTTCGACTTGCTTATCTTGGGGATTAATTAATAGTCCGAACTTTACACCTAACCGTTGATATTCGAGCATTTTAGCTTGTAAGTCGCTTAATCTGTCGGTAGTAGAACGTAGCTCGATGAGAAAATCTGGCACCACTGGAATAAATTGTTTGAGCGAAACACCTTCTAGACGTGAGTTTTCAATCCAAGAAACATCTGGCGAGAGTTTGCCGCCGCCAATTGATGAAAAATCATAGCCAGTTGAGGAGTCAAATGCTGTTCCCAATTGAGTGCGCTCGTTCCAAATACCTACTTGCACCGCTAGACTGAGATTTCTTTTACCACTTTCTCCGAATGTTGGTGCCATAACAATTAATTTTCCTTCTTTAGTCAACTCCATTCGTAAATCCCGATTGTCCGCACACAATCTGTCAAATTGTGCTGGTGTCACATGGAGATCTGCGCTGTGAATATTAACCGCAATTGTTTCTTCAGCTAAAGATTGGGAGACATTCATAAAACCTCGATGCGATCGATCGACCTTCACTACATTTCTATTATGCCAGAGCGGACTTACCCCGACTGGCAACCCAAAAGAAAAAGCCCGCTGTTGCGAGCCTTTCAATTCTTAAATTAAATTAGCGATATCTAGCGTCTGGCTAATTTCTTAGAAATCTTCCGCAACCG
>NZ_JANPGM010000665.1:0-13063 GCF_031423935.1 Chamaesiphon sp. VAR_69_metabat_338 | reverse complement strand
CATAACTTCAAAAGTCATCGATATACACAACTTAACTTCGACACTTCTCGGCTTCAAGCAATAGTTGGACAGAACAGTTCTGGTAAAACATCTATTTTGCAAGCACTATCTTACATTAAATACCTATCAACAGTGAAATCTGATGTCCAGGACGAACAAAAAAATACTACGATTATCGGAAATAATAGTGTGACAATCGGAAAATATGATGTGGGTATAGTTGTAAGAGGGGTAATGAAACTTAGAAATCATGAAGACTGGTACTTTTCGTGTGGATTACAAAAAAAGATGAATGGCATATGGGTGCCAAACAGAACATTTAATGTTAATGGTACTGAAGAGAACGAAGATTATTTTTCTTCTGCTAGACTTGTTAATTTAGTAAGAAGAACAAGAAGCAATCAATCCAATAATCCTGTTAATACAACAAGAAGAGCGACAAACAATCAATCTCTACTGCCGGATTTTAAGTTGTTAGTATATTCAAAGTTGCTAATAGATAATTTGTCCAAAGCTGATTATAGTGAAGAAGTTGTCCCCGAAATTCAATTTGATGGTTCAGGATTAGCACCTACGTTAGACTATCTAAGAAGTGAAGATCCAGCCCGATTTCAAGCAATACAGGAAATGTTGCAACAGGTTGTTCCAGATGTTAAAAGAATAGGCGTAAGACGTGCAAAAGTTAAGATCGATAGACAGAGATCGATCGAGGTTGATGGTAAATCTATTTCCTATGAAGAAAATCAAGAAGTTACCGGACAAGAAATTGTTCTGGATATGAATACAGGCGATCGCATTCCCGCTCATGCAATTAGTGAAGGGACGATGCTAACATTGGGTTTGCTCACCGTATTAATGAATCCTAAGCAGCCAAACTTGGTATTGCTAGATGACATCGAACAGGGACTTCATCCCAAAGCACAACGTGAATTGATAACCGTATTTAAGCAGATTATTCAAACCAATCCAAACTTACAGATTATTTTCACTACTCACTCTCCCTACATTATCGATGAACTCGAACCTTCTCAAGTTCATGTCTTGAGTAATTCTAAAGCTGGATTTACTCATGCTAAACGGCTAGACGAACATCCCGATGCAGAATGGGCAAAACAAAGTTTAACCACTGGAGAATTTTGGAATGCAGAAGGAGAAGATTGGGTGGTTGCTGGAGATGTGAATGATTGAGGTTGTTGTCATCGTTGAGAGTAGGATGGATGCGGTTACTGCTACAAAATTAGCCGAGCGCGTTCTTGTCGAAAAGATAGATTGGCTAGAACCGGAAAGTTTAGAACATCTATTTAAATGGACTGGTTTAGAATCAGGAACGGAACATTCCTGTTGGAAAGATATTGGCGATATTATGAATCGTGCTGAAAAAGAGGGTATTCCTAAACCTAGATTTCTAGGTCATGGTAAAACTGGTGTGTTGAAAGCTGATGGCGCAATCGCCATGAAGACTCTGAAATTAATCAAGCTTCTTCATCGTAAAAAGAGCAGAAAAATTGCCGCAGTTCTGTTTATTCGCGATCTAGATAATCAACCCGAGAGAAGGCAGGGGATCGAGCAAGCACGGATAGAGCAGATCGACGAACAACCTCGGATCGAAATTGTCATCGGTACAGCAGATCGAATGCGGGAAGCGTGGGTTTTGAATGGTTTTAGCCCCCTAAATGTAGAAGAAAACCAAATTCTAGAGCAGATAAAAACTAAATTAAATTTCCATCCTTGTGAAGAAGCTCACAAATTGCGGTCTAATTCATTTGCAGAACCAGATCGATTCAGGAATCCTAAAGTAGTCGTCGAACAGCTTACAGGAGGAGATATGAGCCGCGAACAACAATGCTGGGAAGAAACCGATCTAGAAATTTTGCGATCGAGAGGCACTAGTACGGGGTTAAGCGAATATTTGAAGGAAGTCGAGCAAAGATTGATTTCCATATTCGATCGAGCTGATTTATGAAGATATTTATCGGCTCTCGATCTAATTGATTGGCATGAGCTGGTGGAAAGTACTTTTGCGCAATCCGATCGTGGCAAAGACACTCAAAACATCTTCAGTTAAGATCCACGATCCAGCGCATCTAGTAGCAACCAAGGGTCGATTGTCGAACGTAGTCCAACCAGAACACTGGGGATAAATGCTAGTTTCAAGATCGGTAATCGGTGAGTTTGACAATTAGATTTGGCAGCGATCGTCCGCAGTAGCCGATCGCTACTCCAAAACTACAACATCGATCGCTCCACCCGATCTTGGAAAATCAGTTTAAAATTAGGAATCTAAAGAAAATTTAACATTCACTCGACCTTGCATCGGTAAAGTCCGTAACTGCATACGGGTCAAAGCTTTGAGCTAAGAGCAGCTTGTTGCCGATCGGATCGACCCATTTATCCCAATTTTTCGGTTCCAGCATTGCCACACATTCCTTTCCAAGTAACTTCATGAATCTACTGGAGTCGATCGCCCCATTCGATGGTTATGTGACCGCTATAGCTCAAGATGTCTTTGGGCTATTAGGTCTGAGCGTCCGAGTCCAAAACCGCGAACGCTTACCGCCAGCGGGGCCGACGTTGATTGTTTGCAATCATCGCAGCTTCCTCGACCCTTTTATTCTGACTAGTTTTCTGAATACACCGATCGACTTTGTCTGTCATCGCTACATGGGCAATGTCCCCGTTTTACGAGAAGTATTGCAGAGCTGTGGCGGTTTTCCGCTGACAAATGGCGATTGGTATCCCGAATTATTAAACCACGCTCGCGATCGATTCGATCGCGGTAAAACGATCGGGATTTTCCCCGAGGGTGCCGCACCAATGCTCGCAGCTCCTTCCCCAACCGGACTATGCCCTTTTTATCGCGGGTTCGCCCATGTGGCTCTGCAAGCGGCAGTTCCGAATTTGCAGATCTTGCCGGTGGCAATCCTATCCCAGTCAGAAATTCAGTGGCCAGCGGTGCCATTGAGTCTTTTGCATTACCTAGATCCCTCCGAACCATTGTTTAGAAACGAGGGCTGGCATCCTGCTGTCGTCTATCAGCAAGCAATCATTCGGATCGGTAAGCCCTTTTCGATCGCACCATACCAGCAGCAGTACCACGGTCGCCAAGCTGGTAAAGTAGTAAAAGATCTCACCGCCACATTATCAAGCCAAGTTGCTGACCTGCTCGCAGCATAAACCATGCAGCTTTACCCCATCAGTTTTTTCCAGCCGCGACCCGCCCAGCCCCATCTACCATTATTTGTCTTTTTTCCAGGGATGGATGGCACTGGCAAGCTATTGTACAAACAACTAGACACCCTTGCGGCTAGGTTTGATATCCGCTGTTTGGCAATTGCTAGCAACGATCTGACGGATTGGGCGGGGTTGGTCGATCGATCCGTACAGCTTATTACCACCGAACTTACCGAGGGGCGCGAGTTATATTTCTGCGGAGAGTCATTTGGGGCTTGTTTTGCGATGCAAACTGCCGGACAGATTGCTACCAAAATTAGCGAGTTAGTGCTGATCAATCCAGCTTCTTCATTAGTGCGATTGCCGTGGTTGTCTAGTGGCAGTGCCTTGACCAGAATACTGCCAGATGTCCTCTATCCCATCTCTGCGCGGATTTTGGTCAACTTTCTCATCGATCCCGATCGAGTTGCCGCCACCGACCGCCAATGCTTGCTCGATGCAATGCTTTCTGTCCAGCCTCAATCAGCGGCGTGGCGACTAGATTTGCTCAGACAGTTTAATGTCCATGCCATTTTACCCAAAATTATCGACATTCCCGTATCTCTAATTGCTGGCGAACTCGATCGATTATTGCCATCGGTGCCAGAAGTCCAGATTTTAGAGCAGTTGCTACCTAAATCAAAAACTAAGTTCTTGCCCTACAGCGGTCATGCTTGCCTTCTAGAAAAAGACATTTATTTAGCCGATCTCTTGTAAGGTTGAATCTATTCTGGGGTTAGCAGGTAGTAGATAGTGGATAGTGGATAGTCAATAGATAGAGTATTTGGACGATCTCGTCTCCCCCTCACCCCCTCTCCCCGTCCCTTCATCCCCCTACTCCTTAATCCCAAACCCCTAACCCCTATCCCCTATCCCCTAAAATGCTATTCCGCGAACTGGTTCTAGAAAACTTTGGTTCTTATCTAGGTAAGAACATTATTAATTTATTACCAGATTCGGCTAGCGAAAGTCGGCCAATTATTTTGATTGGGGGGATGAATGGTGGTGGTAAGACGACGATTATGGATGCGATGCGATTGGCTTTGTATGGTGCCCGCGCCCAGTGTTCGACACGGGGCAATTTAAGCTATGGGGATTTTCTCCATCAATGTGTCAGTCGTCAAACACCATTAACCGAGAAAGCGCGGATCGAGTTAGCATTTCAAGTCGCTGATGAGGGAGAGCTGCAAGAGATTCGGATCGTGAGATATTGGGAACGGAATCCTAAGGACGGCAAAGATACTCTAGGGATTTTGGTAAATGATTGGGCTGATAAAACCCTCCTAAATACTTGGGATGAATATATTGAAAATCTTTTACCATTGGGAATTTCCAATCTATTTTTATTTGATGGCGAGCAAGTCAAGGAATTAGCCGAACAGGAGACACCACCGGCAGTTGTATTTGATGCGATTCAATCATTATTAGGATTAGAATTAGCCGAGCGATTGGCGACAGATTTAGATGTCTTAGTAACTAGAAAGCGGCGCGATAGTGCCACTAGCAAACAATCGGCAGCGATCGATGAAATCGAATCGCGATTGGAACAGCAGCAAGTAGAATTAACTGAGTTGACATCAGAATTGGATCGACTCGATGGGAAATTAACAGTCGCGATCGAGCAAGAGCGACAAGCATTTGATAAATTCGTCCTCGAAGGGGGAAAAATTGCGGCACAGGGGCAAGAATTGGATCTCACAGCTAAAGCAATTCAAACTCAAATCGATCGCCATCGTCAAGAATTAGCCGAGCTAGCAGCGGGGAGTTTGCCGTTAGGATTGATTACGCCGTTATTAGCTGAAGTTCGCGCTCAAGGAGCGATCGAAATCCGCCATCAACAAGGCAAAGCTGCACTAGATTTACTCGTCGATCGAGATCGCCGGTTGCTAGATTTTCTCGATCGACAACAGATTGTCGCCGAGAAGATCGCTGACGTTCGTGCCTTTTTAGCAACTGAAAATCAAAACTTAGTTCGGGAAGTAGAGCTAGAAAGCTCGGTTTATTTGGGTATCGATGCTGAGGTAATAAATCAGTTAGATCTGATGCTCAAATCCGAACTCGGTCGCGATATCGGGCTGGCCAGCAATCTCCAAACACAATTAACTAAGCTGGAAACCGAACTCGATTTTCTCGATCGACAAATTGCCGAAGCTGCGTCGCCTGAAGAATATAGCCGTCTCAAACATCAAGAAACTACCGCGCGCGAACTAGTTACTAAACTTAGAGCCGATAAAATTAGTAACGATCGTCAAGCTACCGAACTCGATCGCTCGATCGCGAAAACCAAGCAGGAATTAGCTAACTATACCGAGAAAAATATCCAACTCAAAAACGATCGCCATATTATCGATTCGATCGCCAAAGTTAAAGCAACATTACAAGTATTCAAAGCCAAACTGACGCTCAAAAAGATTAACAAACTCGAAACCGAAGTCACCGAATGTTTTCGCTATCTATTGCATAAATCCGAACTCGTTCAGCGCGTGACGATCGATAGCACCACATTTACGCTTTCACTCCACGATCGCGATGGCAAATTATTACCCAAACATCGACTTTCTGCTGGCGAAAAACAACTCCTAGCGATCGCCTTATTATGGGGACTAGCACGCGTATCGGGACGACAACTACCGATCGCGATCGATACACCACTAGGCAGGCTTGATTCCTCACATCGGACGAATTTGATCGAACGTTATTTCCCCGCAGCCAGCGAGCAGGTAATTCTCTTATCTACAGATACTGAAGTCGCCGAAAGTGAGGTGGCAAACTTACGCGAACAGGGTGCAATTACGCGAGAATATTTGTTAGATCACGATCCGAGCCAACAGCGGACTCAAGTTAAAGTCGGATATTTTTGGTGATTTATAAGTCTTTCACCTATGGAAGTAAAAGCACAGATCTGAGGGTACTCATGAGGGGCACCCCTACAAGTTATCTGTAGGGGTGCCCCTCGTGGGTACCCTCCGGTTGTTAATTGTTAACCGATCTATTTATCTGGTTGAGGAGTCATTCGCAGATAAGGCTTAAGTTCGGTAATACCTTTGGGAAACTTCACTTTGGCTTCTTCGGTAGAAATAGACGGTACGACAACACAGTCGCCACCATCGACCCAGTTAGCCGGAGTTGCCACACTGTAATTATCAGTCAGTTGGAGCGAATCGATCACCCGGAGGATTTCATCGAAGTTGCGTCCGGTACTGGGAGGATAAGTGAGTGTGAGGCGGAGCTTTTTATTGGGATCGATAATAAATACCGAGCGGACAGTCACCATTGCATTAGCATTGGGGTGAATCATGTCATACAAGTCAGAGACTTTCTTATCTGGATCGGCAATAATTGGATAATTGAGCGCAGTACCCTGGGTTTCGAGGATATCCCCAACCCAACCATTGTGAGAGTCTACATCATCGACACTCAGGGCGATCGCTTTCACGTTGCGCTTGTCAAATTCTGGTTTTAGTTTGGCGACTTCGCCAAGTTCGGTCGTGCAAACTGGAGTGAAATCTTTAGGGTGCGAAAATAGAATCACCCAACTATTGCCAGCCCATTCAAAGAAGTCGATCGTGCCTTGGGTAGTAGCTTGGGTGAAGTTGGGTACGGTGTCCCCTAATCTTAACTGCATAATCTATCTAAATAGGTGAAAGTGGATAGGAGCAACTTTCGATGGTGACACGAAATTACCCCTATCTGCTAGCACTATACATGTTTATTTACGATCGCGGTCGCTCCTGGCGAGGCGATCGAGCAGCGGCGATTGAGTGGGTTATACACGCACGATTTCTTCGGCGTAGCGATAGGTGGTTTCACCCGCAGCGTTGATGCGTACCCGCTCGATTTTAGCTCCGAGGTTGCGCATTTTGGCTTCGAGGCAATCGTAACCGCGATCGAGGTGATGCAAGTCTTGAATCGTCGTTTTGCCGTGAGCGGCCAAACCAGCTAGGACTAGTGCCGCTGAAGCGCGCAGATCGGTTGCGGTTACGGTCGCACCAGACAATAACGGTACGCCTTCGACGATCGCATTGTTGCCTTTGACCCTAATATTGGCACCCATGCGCTTGAGTTCGGCCACGTGTTGAAGCCGGTTTTCAAATACAGTTTCGGTGATGACACTGTTGCCCTCACTCACTGATAGCAAAGCCATAAACTGGGCTTGCATGTCGGTCGGAAAAGCGGGATAGGGAAGCGTCTCGATGTCCGTCCCTTTGAGCATACCCGTGGGTACTACCCGCAGCCGATCCGGTGCATCCATAAATACTTTGGCACCAATCTGCTCTAACTTGGCGATCGCCGCTGTCAGATGATCGGGGATAACTGGATACATACTAATTTCGGAATTGGTAATCGCACCCGCGACGAGGAATGTCGCTGCCTCGACTCGATCGGCGATGATACTGTAGTCAGCCTCATGCAGCTTATCGACACCCACGATCGCAATCCGATCGGTACCCGCACCCGTAATCTGCGCGCCCATCGCGATACAGAAGTTAGCTAAATCGACAACTTCTGGCTCCTTGGCCGCGTTCTCTAAAATTGTCTCACCCTCGGCTAGCGTCGCCGCCATCATCAATGTTTCGGTCGCGCCGACACTTGGGTAGTCGAGATAGATTTTCGCGCCTTGGAGGCGTTTATTCGAGCCAGTAACATAAGCATTGACAATCCCGTGTTCGATTTCGACATGGGCACCCATCGCTTGCAATCCGCGCACGTGCAATTCGATCGGTCTCGCACCGATCGAGCAACCACCTGGCATCGGTACTTTAGCTACTCCCAATCGTGCCAAAATCGGCCCGATCGCAAAGAAAGCCGCCCGCAACTTGGAAACCAATTCAAACGGTGGCGTGTAGCAGTTAAAGCCAGTGGTATCAAAATCTAAGACTTCGCCGTTGCGCTGGATTTTGACGCCTAATGCCTCGATGATCTGGCACATTTTATCGACGTCTACCAGCCCCGGAATATTTTGCAGGCGGCAACCTGTCGAGCACAGTAGTGCGCCAGCCATGACAACCAAGGCAGAATTCTTAGCTCCACTGATTTTTACTTCGCCAGCGAGCGGGTGTTGACCCCAGATGTGAATGACAGACTTGTCTGTGGCTAACATAGTTTGGGTGGTGGTGGTGCTACTGATAGGTTTGTCCTCCAAATTGCAAGATATCGGGATCGAAATTACTTATTTTTGCTTAGATTCTACAGGAAGTTAGGCAATAAATCCGATCGATTTTCAGTAATTAGACAAGAAGTTGCTCTCGACGGGTAAGATTTGTTACCTTTTTTTGCCAGTGCCGACTTCACAATTAAACATTCTTTGCTTTTAACAACAATGTGTCGATCGCTACAGCTGGGGCAATTGGTGACTGTCTTGCTTCCCAGCAGCGATATCGACTGCTGCTGGTTTCCTAACTACTTATATCATTCCCGGTTCCATCCAGTTGTCGATCGAGCCAGACAATTTTTTTCAGAACGCGAATGCGCCCAAAGACAAAGGTACCTGCGATTTGCTAGTTCGCAAGTACCTTTGTCTTTGAGAGTTACCAGCCAAGCCACCTGCCAACAAGGGTATGTGCTTTTACTCACACTTTAAGTTCGGATCGCTCTGACTAAGAACGCTCGATTAACCCGATCGACATTAGGATGATTTTTCCCTACTGGTTGATTCCACCGGCTCGGCTTTATGGTGAAACCGAATTCCCAAAAAGATATCGTACACAAAGTGCAGAAAATCTTTACCCTGCAGTAACCCTAGCGATTGGTGGCACCCCTTCGATTCGAGCAATGGTTTGGTAGCTTGATAAGCAGCTTGATACTTGTACCACGGAATCGATGGCCACAAATGATGAATCAAATGATAGTTCTGGCCAAAAATCAAGATATTTAAAATGGCACCGGGATAAACACGGGCATTTTTCCAGCGATTGCGATCCTTAAACGGACGATGTGGTAAATAATCAAAAAACAGCCCCAGTGCTAGACCGACAACTAGTGCGGGGGAAAACCAAAAATCAAAAATATATGCGGTGTAACCATGTTGACAAGCATAATAAATAATCGATCCGACGAATAATCTACTCAGAAACCACTCTAATAGCTCGTATTTGCGCCACAGCTTGCGCTGGAAGAAGTAGATCTCGTGATAAAAAAATCTGGCAGCAATTAGCCAGAGTGGGCCGCCTGTAGATACGAAGTGATCGGGATCGTTATCGGGATCGTTAACGTTGGCATGGTGCTGGATGTGGACGCGGGTAAATACGGGAAAGGCAAACCCGAGCATCAACGCACTCACGTGACCCATAATTGCATTTGCCACCCGATCGGGATGCGCGGCATTATGAGAAGCATCATGAATTACCGTACCTGCCATATGTAAAGCCAAGACATTGAAGCCGAAGCAACACCAACCTGGTAACTGCCATTGCCAATAGCCGATCGTCGAAATCGTCACTAGAGCAATTGCGCCAAAGAACATGAAGACATTGGGATTCAAGTCATCAGGCGGTCCCAAAAATTCCCTAGGGACTCTGAGGGGCTGCTGCGCCTCCGACATTAGATTTTTGCTCCTTTAAACATGGGATTAAGCTTTGCTTTCGTAGTATACGCTAATCCCAGGTGATGATAAAGATTTGTGAAATTTTTTAATGTAGTGTAAATGCCGCGATCGCCCCAAAAGTCGTAATTAAACAGTAATCGATCGCGATTTACTGCAATACTACTATTGGAGTTGGCGATGCCCCTGCACCAAGCAAAACGGCTCCCCATCGCAGAATCTCCATTACACTCCTTCCAAATTAATAACCCTACCTAATCAATTTGGCTCAAATGCTGAGGATTTATTATCTGTCACAAATTATCCAAATTACCTGCTTGACAAGCATTGCCAGAATCGATCCTCAAATATGAATCGATCTGCAACCAGAGCTTAAAGTTAGGAATGGGCAACCCGAGGCTCGAACTCGGAACCAACGGATTAAGAGTCCGATGCTCTACCATTGAGCTAGTTACCCTGGTAATGGCTCTATTTTAGCACCAAACCAATTACTAATTATGAATAGGAGCTACTGAAGTGGGTCAACCTCATCTATGATGGAGACTAGAGCTACGTCTGGGCATCCTCGATCGCGATTGATGATATTGCATCTACACAACGTGCGATGGTTAAGGTAAACGCTTAACCGCCAAACGATTTGAGGCCATCGAAATCTATCCGAGGTCTTTGCTCTTAATAAAAGTTTCAAGATCGAAATATCGCCCTGAATGCCCCGTACTCGATAGTTAGCGATCGTCAATTCGCCAAATCGTTGCCAAGAGCCGCTAGCGACAGCCAGAGCTTGTTTAGATGCCTTGACGTTGCCAGATATTAGCCTCCCCTACTTTCAACCAATCCGGCAACATACTTCACGAACGAGTCCGCTACATCTGAGCTGCTTATGAATTACTCTGCAACCGCCCGTAAGTCTTTTATTGTCACTACGCCACTTTACTATGCCAACGGTATCCCCCATATCGGCCATGCCTATACGACAATGGCGGCAGATGCGATCTCTAGATGGCAGCGACTCCAGTCCCGAGATGTTTTGCTAATTACCGGCACTGACGAACACGGCCAAAAGATCGAGCGTACTGCCCGAGCCGCAGGCAGCGATCCCCAAACCTATTGCGATCGCGTTGCCTCCGAGTTTGACTCGCTGTGGTGCAAGCTAGAGATCGGCTACGACCGATTTATTCGGACGACAGCTCCCGAGCATCGCGCGATCGTCAATGACTTTTTTCAACGAGTTTGGGATCGGGGCGATATTTATAAAGGGAATCAGCAAGGTTGGTATTGCGTTTCCTGTGAGGAGTTTAAGGAAGAACGCGATCTACTTGCTGACAAACATTGCGCCTTGCATCCGAGCAAGCAAGTAGAATGGCGCGACGAAAGTAATTACTTCTTTAAACTATCTAATTATCAACAGCAATTAGAAATTTTATATGCCGAGCGTCCCGATTTTATTCTCCCCGCCAGTCGGCGGAATGAAGTCTTGAAATTTGTCGCGCAGGGGTTGCAAGATTTCTCAATTTCTCGCGTTAATGTCGATTGGGGCATTCCCTTCCCTGCCGATCCCCAGCAAACGATTTATGTTTGGTTTGATGCCCTATTAGGCTATATGACAGCATTGCTCGATGCTGGAACAGAACCGAGTCTGGAAAAAGCTCTCCAAGAGCGTTGGCCGATCGATTTACATCTAATCGGTAAAGATATTCTCCGCTTTCATACTATCTATTGGCCGGCGATGTTAATGTCGGCAGGTTTACCATTACCCGAGCGGGTGTTTGCCCACGGTTACTTTACCAAAGATGGTAAAAAAATTAGTAAAAGTGAAGGCAATACGATCGATCCGGTTGCATTAGTCGATCGTTATGGAGCTGAGCCACTGCGTTACTATTTTCTCAAAGGGATTGAGTTCGGCCAAGATGGAGATTTTAACGAAACTCGCTTTATTGAAATTGTGAATGCCGATCTGGCTAATAACTTGGGTAACTTAGTCAATCGGACTCTAAATATGGCTAAAAAATATTGTCAAGGTTGCGTCCCAAATTGCAACCCTGAAGATATCGATCCAGCGCATCCACTCAAGCACATCGGGAATGCAATAGGTCAAAGAGTAGCTCTAGCTTACGAAAATTTAGCCTTTAAAGAAGCTGGTGAAGCGATTATCGATTTGGCACACGCCAGTAATAAATATATCGACGATCTCGCACCATGGGCCTTATTCAAGCAGGAAAAACATGCCGAATTAGCGGAAGTTTTGTATGCAGCACTAGAGTCCGCTCGGCTCTGCGCCTATCTATTGTCGCCAATCGTGCCAAAAATTAGCTCGGATATCTATCGTCAATTGGGATTGGAGATCGACTTTAATTTACTATGCGGTCGCGATCGCGGTACCGATGAAAATGCGACAATAAGATCGGGATTGCCAACTGATTGGCACCGTCATCAAGAATGGGGCATATTGACAGCCACAACTAAGCTGGGCGAACCGAAGCCAATTTTTGCCAAACTAGAACTGGCTAATGGTGGAGGTTGATTTTGGTTTAAGCATCAATATCGAGCATCATGCAGACGACATCTCGCACTCTCAAATATATAAAACAACTTTTTAAAACTTTCTTTTTTTCAAGTTTTTAATAACAAATTTAAATGATGATGAATACTTTCAACCATGATGAAAATTCGATATTTTCAGCACAGCAAGTCTTGGAAAATCGGGGCAGAGTCGCAATTTTCGTCGATGGCTCCAACTTATTTTATGCAGCATTGCAATTAAATATTGAAATCGATTATACAAAACTCTTGGCAAGACTGACTGGCGGTTCGCGACTGTTGCGATCGTTCTTTTATACTGGAGTCGATCGCACCAATGAAAAGCAACAAGGGTTCTTGCTGTGGATGAGGCGCAATGGTTATCGCGTCATTGCTAAAGATTTGGTACAACTACCTGATGGTTCCAAAAAGGCTAACTTAGATGTCGAAATTGCGGTCGATATGATGGCTTTGGTGGGATCGTACGATACCGCAGTGTTAGTCAGTGGTGATGGCGATCTCGCCTACGCTGTCGATGCCGTGAGTTATCGTGGGGTAAGGGTCGAAGTCGTTAGCTTGAGATCGATGACCAGCGATAGTTTGATTAATGTGTCCGATCGCTACATCGATCTGGAAAATGTCAAAGAAGACATTCAAAAAACACCCAGAAACAGCAATGTTCTCTCAGTTACTCCCGATATCTGGACTTAAATTAATTGATAATTGATAATTGATAATTGGGTTTTTGAGATAAGGGTCAAGCGGGCGTAATTTTGTGTGCGCAAACACGTACAA
>NZ_JANPGM010000664.1:0-2243 GCF_031423935.1 Chamaesiphon sp. VAR_69_metabat_338 | reverse complement strand
CCGCTCTGTCGTGGAATCGATCGATTTATTCACTTGTTCCAGATCGGCTGTGAGCTTCTGAAGCTGACTGTATGCTGCATTAGGTGAATGTGCTAATTCTTGTTCTAACTTGGCTTTATCGGCTTCGAGTTTGGCAATTTGGGCTTCGAGCTTAGTAAATTCCCGCTGCTCCCAGGTGGATAAACGGCGTTTCTTTTCCTCTTTAGGGGCTTCCGGTGCGTTGGCGGCGGAGCCTGTCGGAACGATTGTCGCTACTGGAACAGCTTTGGCGACTGATTTAGGATTCGATCGATCGTTTTTAGCTGCTAGTTTATCAGCATTAGCTTCGGCTTGTTTGTAGTCGAGATAGACAGAATAATTGCCTGGATATTCGCGGACGTTACCTTTGTCTTCGAGGGCAAATATTTTCTCGACAGTGCGATCTAGGAAGTAGCGATCGTGGGAAACTACAATTACACAACCGTTAAATTCCGAGAGATATTCTTCTAATACGCCTAAAGTCTGGACATCGAGATCGTTAGTAGGTTCGTCGAGGATTAAAACGTTGGGCATACTCATCAGTACCCGCAATAGAAATAACCGCCGTTTTTCACCACCAGAGAGTTTGTTAATCGGCGTGTATTGTTGATTTGGTGTAAATAGAAACCGTTCCAACATTTGCGATGCACTAATTTGGCTGCCGTCAGCGACTTTGACAAATTCACCGACTTCCTTGATATAGTCGATCGCGCGGAGTTGTTCGCTCCCGGCTTCTTGCAAGTCCTCAGAATGTTGATCGAAGTAACCGATGTGAATTGTGGTACCGATATCGACAGTGCCGCTATCTGGTGCCAATCGTCCCGTACAGATATCCATCAGCGTCGATTTGCCCGCTCCATTTTCACCGATGATCCCAATTCGATCTTCAGGTGAAAATTCATACGTAAAATCAGAAATTAATTGGCGATCGCCATAGCTTTTCGATACACCCACAATTTCGATTACTTTCTTACCAATACGTCGAGTTGGTGTAGAAATATCGACTCGACCAGTCGTTTGTTTAAATTCTTTTTCTTTAAGATCTTCAGCCCGTCCGATCCGCGCTTTTTGTTTAGTACTGCGCGCCTTTGCCCCCCGTTGGAGCCAAGCTAATTCTCGCCGCAGTAAACCAGCATGTTTGCGCTGAGTGCCGACCATTGATTCTTCAGCTAAGGCTTTCTTTTCTAAGTAATAAGTATAGTTACCACTATAAGTATAGATATCACCGCGATCGATCTCGATAATCCGATTAGTTACTTTATCCAAGAAGTAGCGATCGTGTGTAATTAATAAGATCGCGCCACGATAGCGACTGAGATAATCTTGCAACCACTCCACCGATAATGCATCTAAATGGTTGGTCGGTTCGTCCATTAATAGTGCGTCAGGTTCGGATAATAAGGCGGCGGCTAGGGCGATCCGCTTTCGATATCCGCCCGACAAATCGCCAACTTTTGCTTCAAAATCATGAATCCCTAATTTAGTCAGAATAATCTTAGATTTAGTTTCCAAATCCCAAGCATTCACCGCATCCATCCGTTGCATGACGGTAGATAATTTATTTAACAATTCTGTAGAATTCTGCTGTTCGGGATGGGCTAATTTTTCGGATATTTCCTCATAATCCCGAACTAATTGCATCTGTTCGCCACTATTGGTAAATACCTGCTCCAATACCGTATGATTGGGATCCATTTCTGGTTGTTGGGGCAGATAGATCGTCGTCACCCCAGGATTGAGCAAAATCTGACCGCCATCGATCGGTTCTAAACCCGCAATCATCTTCAGCAAAGTTGATTTTCCCGATCCATTCATGCCGATTAAGCCAACTTTGTCCGTCGCATCTAAGCTAAACGATCCATCTTTGAGAATCTCTTTAATTCCAAAGTCTTTTTTAACCGATTGCAACGTAAAAATAGTCATGGGATTTGGGAGTGACGAGATGGGAGTAGATGAGAGCTAGTAGCAGCGGCATCCTCAAGATCGCAGGTAGAACCGCAGAGATTGGAGATTGGTACTAGTTTGAGTTCGAGAACTCCTACCTGCTATTGTATGTGCTTTCAAGCAAAAGTATCCGCCGATTAGCCTTGGCATCGTCGATCCTCTGGACGATTGCGACAAGCTATAATCAGATTGTCACCAGATCCAGTTACCAATTGGCGATCGCGATTGACTATTATGATGTTAATCAGCGTTATAGCCTGTCGCCATTCCCGGATGAAGAC
>NZ_JANPGM010000663.1:0-7077 GCF_031423935.1 Chamaesiphon sp. VAR_69_metabat_338 | reverse complement strand
CCAACCCCTCTCCCAAGCTTGGGAGAGGGGTTGGGGGAGAGGGCGAAGGGTTTCGCTAGCAAAAGAAATCTTTGTAAATCGGATTTCGTGTCAATAGGCATAAGTTTAGATCGTAACAAATTATCCCCACCAACCTAGAAGATTGATGGGGATAACCCTAGCTGTTTTATTTAGCTGCGCGTAACTACCGAACCGAACGATCGCCTAGAACCATTTTTCAGGTACGGCTTCGGCCTTAGTATTGGTATTGCGAGCCAGGGTCGAGCGATCGAATGTCATATGGACAGAACGTTGTTGCTCGCCATCATTGGCAACAGCCACAATCGGGTAATCGATATTGCCATCCTGGAAGGACATCTGGAAGCGGAATGTCCCATCGGGATTGAGCTTAATCTGACGTTCGCCGATGGTGACTGTCGCATCGGGTTCGGTTGCTCCGTAGACGATCAGTTCTGCATCAGCAATCAACCAGAATTGACGTTGGCGTTCGCCGACAGCCATCCCGATCCCGGACATGCCGACACCGGACATATTCACGCCAGAGGCAGTAGGCAACGCCCACATGCCTACCCCAGAGGGAAATACAAAGGAGCTGAGGGATTCTAGCGGCGATTGTTGCATCGAACCGTAGACCGAACCAGAAACTCTGAGTGAGTCCATCGAATCAGTCATGCCAAAGATCCGCTCGTAAATGGCACTTTGTTCGGCGTTGGTACCACCAGTCGCACTAGCTTCCGCCGCTTTGTGGCTGGGGGGTACGAGTTCGACAAAGGTTTTGCCGACCAATTCTTCTTCCCAGGGGACGGTGATAAAGATATCTTCAATCCAGTCAGAAGGATAGACGGGAGGAATATTCACCGATGCCGAGCGAGCTAATACCAACCAGCGACCGTCGCCACAACGATAACCGATATCGATCGTGTAAGAGCGATCGCTCACGGGGATCGGTAAGTACCATTCCCGCGCCATCTCATCGATCGGATATTCTTGGATACTGTGAGGGCTTTGGTGCTCTAGGTTAATGTCAGTAACATCGTAGATCCGTAACGCCAATTGTTGGCCGCCGTGGTAGCGCAGTTCGTTTTTGTGCTCGATTGGGATGTCCCAGTAAGCGTAAGCCCACTGCGGATCGCGAGGTAGCAAGACGATGCGGCTGTCGCCATAACCGCCAGGTAAATCGCCCAATCCTTCATCTACAGCTACTAGTTCTGCCGCAGTAAGATCGACATCGACTCCGAGTTCAAATTTTCCTGCTTCCACTTCTAATTGTGCCTCTAGTTGGGTTGATGGACTTTGAGTTGACTTACTCTGAATTTTTTGAATTTCTTCCAGGAGTTGGGATTTCCGCATCCTGCTGTACCGAGACACTCCACAAACACTCGCCACGCGGCGCAGTTGTCTGAGTGTCATTTCTTCTAATGTGTTGTCTGTCGCCACGATCCGACCTCCGAATAATGTGAAGATAGCAAACTCATTGAAGTTTGCACCTGCACTTGTTGTCACCTAGTAAAAGTTGCTATTGCTAGTCAGTCGGTTAAATACCGATCGCATTTAAGCTGTTGATGATATTGCTAGAATCGGCAAATTCGAGATTTTGGCTCGATTGCAGGTGACTAAATTGCGATGTTTAAAAATACATCTATTAACTAAACTTACTAAATACTGAAGTAAGTTACTTGCAGTCACTAGCTATTAATAGTTGATGTCTACGATTACTATCTAACAAAACTTTACCCCCATCCGTCAAGGGGGGATCGCCTGCAATTTCTAAGGTTTAACGATTTTGCGTCATTTGAGCGATCGCAATTGTCAAGGAATCATGACAATTGCGATCGAATCGAGTCGCTGGCATTGTCTCGGTCGCCATGACAATCGCTCAAAAATATCGATCGCATCGCGATTAACGATGCTTAAACGTCTAAGAACTGACTCAAAATTGCCGGTACGGGAATCAACGTCAGCACTAAAATTGCTAAGATGGCAATGCCAACGATATCGCGCCAATTGTTGAGATCGGAGACATCATTGAGCGCAGGTTCGTCGATCGCTGGAATCAAGGCGATAATAAATGATAAAAATAATAAGTCGGTATTGCCAAAACTCGAAGCTCTAAAGCGGATAATCCCCAGAATTACTAAAACAATCTTGCTGAGTTGACTGACGATCGCACTGGGTTTTTGGCCGAACATGCCGTGGACGATATACCCGCCATCGAGGCGGCGCAGAGGCATCAAATTGATAACAATAATCAGCAGACTAATATAAGCGGCGATCGCCACATTGTGCAAATCGATCGCTCGATCGGCCACAAAACGAGCACCCAAAGCCAACTTACAGATCAGTGTCAGCGTCAGCGAAAAGCGCGGATCGAAGGAGTGAAAACTCAACAGCGTAGATTTGAGTTCGAGCGGTACGGTTTCTGAGTGTGCCAGTCCCCAGATTAGCAGTGGAATCGATACCGCTAGCCCCAGCGTCGAAGCCACCAAGCCTAGATCGAAGATCGCTTTGCGATTGGGGATGGGGGACTGCATTTGCACCAGACAGCCATATGTCCCTGGGAAAAATGGCAAAGGGATAAAGTAGGGGAGCGTCGTCTCAATTTGATAAAATTGAGCGACGATGTAACGCCCTAAATCGCGAATCCCTAAAATCGAAATAATACTCAGAGCATAGGGTAAACCAGCTTGAAGAATATCGCCAAGATCGCCCTTGGGCAGCCGCGCTAGTGCCGCTCCAAAATAGGTAGTCGGGATCAGCGTCAGGCAAAACAGCAAGACAGCCACCGCCCAGTCCAACCACCGACGCGAGCGGCCCGCCTGAGCCGGTTGGGGTCGGGGTACTAAGGCAAAGAACGGTTTACCAGTCGATAAGCTGTATTGAAATAAGACAAAAAAGCGATCGCCAAGCAGCTCTCGGACATTGCGCTCGATCGTATTGTAGGCATTGTCAGGGTCGGTGCGCAATTTACCGCGACACAATACAGCCTGGGGTCGATATTCGATCTTTTCGAGGAAGAACACATTCCATGCGAAACATGTTTTTAAAATAGACTCTTCTTCAGGTTCGATCGGGCGGGGGACAGGTGCCATTGCTTCCGATGTTGTTGCGGCGGAGTCTAGGCTGGGAGAGACGAGTGAGTCGGATATCTCCGCTGGCTGGCTGGCAATCTCCGATGGAGCCAGATTTGTCTCGCTTCTAGCTTCAAATGGCTGCGGCAGCGAGCGGGGCTTAGGTTTGCCCCAATCTAGCAGCCGCCAATATAATAACCAGCACCCCGAGCAGACAAATAGGAGGAGCGGTAGCGGCGGGATCTGTTTGCTCCAAGTGACAATCCCCCCCGTGAGCAGCGGTGGCAGCATCAAGACCGCCCATAAAATCCACAGCGGAACGGCAGTCAACCGACTAACCGTTCGATCCAGAATAATATAGGTCAGAATGCCCGATAAGATTAAGATGAATAGTAAGGACAACCACATGAATAAAATTATAATTACTCGATCGAACTGAAACTAGCTGCGGCCATCGATTGCATCGATGCTAACTGTTGCGATCGCTGTACATTTGCCAACATGAGAACTTGCCTGAATCTCGACCCTTGCTAAGTACGCAACCTATGTCGTCACTATCGAATTTGTCACAGCCAGCTCCGATCGATAAGTTACCTGTAAATAAACCGCCGACAGAGATTTTGCCAGGTATTTTTGCTTTCAGCCCCAGCCGCGATACCTTAGGCGGGACTGCTTATGCGATCGTCACTCCAGCAGGGAATATCCTCATCGATAGTCCGGCTTGGCATGATGTCAATCGCCAGTTTATCGTCGATCGCGGTGGCATCAGCTGGTTGGCAATTACCCATCGCGGTGGCATCGGCGCAGCGATGACTATCGGCCGGGAACTGGGCTGTGAAGTCATCATCCAAGAGCAAGAAGCCTACTTATTGCCCGAACTTAGCGTAACTACTTTCGAGCACAAATTTAGTATTAACGATAGCATACATGCAATTTGGACTCCCGGACATTCGCCCGGATCTACTTGCTTTTACTATACTGGTGCAGGTGGTGTCCTCTTTACCGGCAGACATCTCTTACCGAATGGATCTGGTGCTGCCGTACCCTTGCGAACTGCAAAAACTTTTCACTGGCCTCGGCAGTTACGCAGTGTCGCCGCGATCTGGCAACAGTTTCCCGCGACACTGCCCCTGAGCTACATCTGTCCGGGTGCTAATACTGGGCTGCTCCGGGGCAAGGGCGCGATTGTCATTGGTGATTTGTAAGTGAATTCGATCGCGGCTAAATCTAGGTATCAGTCACTAATTCTGCTAGAGTTAATAAGCGATAACTCGATCGCTAAAATATCTTTTACTTCTCATTTAGGAAATAGTTATGGACTTCGATTTTCGGCTTTTGATCGTCCTTGCGCCGCTGGCTGCCGCAGCGGGTTGGGCCGTATTCAATATCCTCCCCGCTGCGCTCAGACAAATTCAAGAACTCTTACGTAATAAAGATTAATTATAAGTAGGTTTCTCAGGTCGATCGAAAGATCGAGTGGTTGGAGTCTGCCGCTGCAACTGTTAACAAAAATTGACAGTTTCAGTTGTAACTGAAGGCTAAAATCCTTCCAACTGGTCGAGTCGGAGCCAGATATTCGGGGTGGGAACTTGACCAAATTTGACAAGGGCATAGTCACCCCGCAAATCTAGCACTTCACCCTTGGTTTCAAATAAATATTTAGGAAATCTCCCATCGCTAGCTTTTGCCTCTAGGCTATTGGCCAAAGCACTCGCGATCGCCCGAACTGAATCTCCTTTCTTGACTGCCATAATCTAAGTTGTGGTGCTGCAATGGTCAATTACCAGGATACCGTACTAGGGGTTAGGGATGAGGCTTTAGGCTTTAGGTATTGGGCTTAAGATGTTAGGTAATGGAATTAGGCTCTAGGTATTAGATATTAGAATTGAGGTGTTAGGCGATTGGCGAAACAGGAAGATCGATCTGCGAGCTGATTTATGCCTACCGACCCTCCATCACCTTATACCTAAAGCCCAAAGCCTAAAGCCTAACCCCTAAATTAGCGGCGACGGCTGCCAAATCCGGAACCCGAACGGCTGCGACCGCCACTACCGAAACTGCGGCTCGAACCGCCAGATGGTCGCGAGTTGTACTGGCTGCCATTAGATCGACGGAGATTGCTGCTGCCAAATCCCGAACCAGTCGCCCGATTGCGCTCGATCGATCGATTGGGATTACTACGATTGGTATTGAAATTGGTACTAGGATTATTCAACCGCCCCGTCGTCCGCAAGGTGGTGCGGTTCACTACGGCTGGGGGTGGGCTATTGTAGCGAGTCTGATAGCCCTGGACAGCTTGACCGTAGTTATTGCCATAGCCACCGTAACCGCGCAGACCGCCCGAACTGTAGACTGGGGGTACATAATACTGGGGTCGGAATAACATACTGCCGATCGCTTGTCCGGCCAAAGAGCCAGCTACAGAACCGGCGAAAGGTGTCCAGAAGTTAGATTCTTGTCTGACGACAACTTTTTCTTGTTGTCCGGTTTGGGGATTTGTTTGGGTTTGAGTGACGTTGTGGACGTACTCAATCTTAAAATCTTCCGGCATGTGTAGAGAAACTTGGCCGTTTTCGGACTTAAAATAAGTCTTCTCACTGGCCTTAACTTCTTCATCTGTCAACCGTGCCATCTGAAGATTGGTGCTGCGGTAGACGGGTGGTGTGCCCGCAGGTGTATTCAGCAGCATCAGGGTGTATTCCCCATTAGCATCGTTATAGGTAGCTTGCTGGACGGGATACTTGCCATCCGCGATCGGTTTTTGGTTGGTGTTGTTACTAACAGCAGGGCTTTGAATAGAAGTGGGATTCTGGCCTTGAACTGTGCGATCGCCACTGCTGGAGCCGCAGGCTACAGACGTGACCGATAGCGTCAAAGCCATAAATATGATTACCAATCGACGTAACATATAAGCTGATTTCATGACTGTGGTATTTTCTTATTTTAGCTAGTTCTCAGGTCGATTTACAATTCACAATCTCAGCCCAAATCATCATCGATAATTGACGATCGATCCTGCTCTTTTACATTGATATTAGCCGATCGATAGCTGTTTAAATATCTAGTAAACCGATCGGTTAGATCTGGTTAACCGCATCTACTCAAGCCAGAACGAACGGATATTTGCGATTTGTCCTCATCAAGATTTACAACGGAATTAATTCTGGAAAATTTTGGAGTACTTGGTCGTCGGTAAGTTCGTCGCCAAATCGGGCTGGTGAAAAATGGACGTAAATTGCGCGCAGCCGCTCTTGATAGTGCAGATTAATTAAAGCTTTGAGGGCAATCTTGAGCGCAGACATATTTGATAGATCTGCTTCAATTGTTTGTTCTTCACCCTCAAGTGCCACCGTCAGCATCACGATTAAATTGCGAGTCGGCGGCAGGGTTAATTGCGCAGTGGGATTGCTGTTGTCGCTCGGATCGGGTTCGCTTAAATACCGTGAGGCTGAATCGGTAAATAATTCATTGGCATAGTCGCCTGCGGCACCTTCGTCCCAGAAGACATCGCCTTCATTAGCTGCCGATCTCCAATAGGTATCGTATTGCAACAGATTTTGACAGATTTCGACTAGTCCTTCGCCGACAATTGTCAGATCGCCATCGGCTTCGATCGCTTGTCTGGCAGCTTGGTTCAGAATTCCGAGTAGTGGTGCGACATCTTCACCACCGAGGTGGATGAAAATTCGCGAGACGACAAATTGGGTTTTGCCGGTAAATTTATTAAATTGGTCGCGTAGGCTCATAGGATTTTAGTGGATAGTGGATAGGGGGTAAGCAGGGTGGATTAATTGTGACTAGAGCAAAGCTAAAACCCTGGTTCTTAGTCCTCAACCGCCCTGAAATGTGTCTTGTCGCAGTTGTATGGGCGGGAAACCCGCCCACACTGCGCCGCAATTTCGGGCTAACAGCAAAAGTTCACTGAAGTGAACTAAAATGCTTTTCTTTTAGGAAAACCAATCCACCCTGCTACACAATAAATCTGTAGGGGTGCCCTTTATGGGTACCC
>NZ_JANPGM010000662.1:0-2610 GCF_031423935.1 Chamaesiphon sp. VAR_69_metabat_338 | reverse complement strand
CCGGCTAAATGTGCCTCTCGATATGGTGCGCGTTTATTAACGACATCTTCACAATAACTACCCCACAGCACGTATTTGGTCATGATTCTCTGCTCGATATTGAGGTTTATTATACTACCCTCTACCCCTGACTTTCACAGGAAGTCGTAGGGTGTGTTACCTCGCAAGCGTAACGCACCAAAGATTAGTGCGATCGCCATTAACTCCCCAATTTAAAGGCTTCGACAAATAAGCCGTAAACCAGTCCGAGTTTGAGACTATTTAAGATCGCCACGACAATCGGGCGTTGACCCAGGAAGGCATTATTTTCGCCTAACTTGCGCCGACCCATCGTACTTCCATACGTCAGCCACGAAATCGCCTCGACGATCGCTAAAATAATCGCGGCAATAAACACATCTAGATCGGTTCTTTGGCCGGTGGATGTGGCGATCGCGGAAGCCAAAAAATTGCCAAATAGCAAACTAATCGCCAAGAGCGACAATCGTCGCCAGGGATTTTCCACCCACTGGGTGAACTGTTGAAAAAGGCGATCGATGAATGTATTTAGCCTGGTATTTTGCATGATAGTTAATTAGAAATTAGATCTAAGTAGGCAGGTGGAATTAAATGTGAGATCCAGCCCTTTGCCCTCACCCCCATTCAGGGGAGCCGATCTTAGCCCCCTTCTCCCAGTATTGGGAGAAGGGGGTTGGGGGATGAGAGCGATTTCGTCATTGTCAGTTTAATTACGCCTACACTTAAGTATTAACTTTTGAAATCGTTACCGCCGACTGCGATTGCTTTCTTGCCAAATATTACCCACTCCTTTAATAATGCCCCGACCGATTAACCCAATTCCTCGCCCGATCACCTCTGTTAATAAATAGACAATACTACTACCGAAAAAGGTCGTAGCCGATCGCAATCGTGGTAACAGGGCGTCGCGAAGTTCGAGGGTCAGCGTGACTGCAAAAGGTAGTCCCGATAGTGTGGCTAATTCTTGCGGACGTGGTGCATAAATGGCAATGCGATCGATCCCATAAGTTGTGAAGACAAATAAGCGATATTGACTCTCAAAAATTGCTTGCGGCTCGCCAACATAGCGTTCGAGCCGATATCGCCACGATAGATCGTTCCGAAATCGTTCGATCTCGCGACTAGAGAGTAAGCGACGATCGTAAAAGTTAGCTTTGAGCGATTCTAAATTGCCAAAGCGATTGAGTACGGGTTGCATGACAGCATTAGCCATCTGGATCGTCAGGTTTTCTAACAGGGCGCAAGCACGTTCTTCGGCGGCGATACTACCAGCGGAAAAACTAGCATTATCGATCGTCAGTGGCAATTTAAATAGCAGGTAATTAAATAACTCGATCGATTGTGGAATTTTGGCAAGAATTTCAGTTTCAACGATCGCGACATCTCGCAGCAGTGTGGGGATAATTTCCACTTCTCGATTGTCAATCGATTCGGTGTAATATCGACCCAAAAAGTCGGTCGTCACGGCCGCCCACAAATCTTGCAAAATTGTGGATTGTTTGCTTGATAACTGGTCGATCGTTACTTGGGAAAAGCGTAATTCTTCTAGTAATCCTTCAAATTTGCGTAAGATGAGATAAAACAACTCCCGCTTCTTTTCTAGTCGGAGGATATCAATTTCCAGTGGCGTGGTAGTGAGATTTTCCAGACTAGATTGCAACTTGGCTGCGATGCGATCGAAGAGAGTTTGGGCAACCAAATTCGCATGCTCTGCGGTAGTTAATTGATCGACTGGAACAGATGTCAGCGGTAGGTCGATCGAGGTAATTTGTGGTGCTATTGGCGAAGATGCGGCGGGCAAAAGCCGTTTAATTACCCACCGTGCGGTATTCAGTTCGCGGCGACGTCCGGTGAGAATTAAGCGATCGAATGTCGATAACTCACCCTGAAGTTGGGTTTCTAATTCGGTTAAAGTGCGTTCGATTTGCTGGAGGCTAGACAATCGCAACCGATCGAGTAAGCTGACTTCAGGATTAGTCGATCGCGGATTGGTGCCGACAGCAACAAATTGTAAAATTTCTGGCGACCAATTAGTTTCTCCAGCAGCAACTTGCCGGATCGCGGCCACTAAATCGAGCACAGAACTCCCTCTCAAACAACAGCCTTCAATTCCTAATTGAAATACTGTCGCGATCGCTGGATGTTGGGGGGCAATTAGTACCAAAATCGGCAAGTTTTTAGCACTAGCTTTAACTTGCTGGCAGAATGCCAAACTCGATTGGATTGGTGTAATTTGAGCATCGATCGCTGGTAATCCGAGCAAAATCAGATCGATCTCTACCGTCCCTGCTGTCAGGGTTTGCCATGCTATAGCAGGATCGTCGGCTGCCGCAGCTACTTGTAAATCGGCAAACCGATTCAAACAGGTAATTAACCCCGATTGAATCGCCGGATCGGCTTCGATCGAGAGAATCTGAATCGAGCGATGCTCTAGGTGAGAAGTTGTGCCCACGATGATTGAAGATTCTGCCATCGCTTCACCGATCGGAATATGTTTGAAATTATCACATATCGAGACCATTCATCCACGAGCGGGGAGTGGGGGAATTGGAACGCAGCTTCTCGATCGACTACCCACTATTCACTATTCAC